>CBFGPJ010000168.1:0-6679 GCA_965650615.1 uncultured Fluviicola sp.
ATCCGCGATTCTTATAAAACACACCGCCATTTAATTTCAAGGATGACAATTCCCAGTAATCGTCGGTGTTCAGTGAATCGTAATTATAAAACCCATAAATAGCCTCCAGTGTATCCCGGTCGTAATAACGTTGATTTTTAATATCTAACCTGGGTTGAAGGATTAGTCCGACTTTTTGAAGCGAATCTTTTGAAAAAGAAATATAATTCTTCCAATCAATGTGCAATTCTTTTGTCCGGTTACCGGAATTGGATTTTTCAACTTCCTGGAATTGAAGTGCAAAGCCTTCACGGATGGAATCACCCAGCAAACCTCCGGCAAATTGGTTCACGTTTCCATAAAATACAACATCCAGAACAGTTCCGTAATATTTCGAGCGGTGCATTAGTCCAAGCTGTACGGAATTTCGCTCGAAACCGGAATTTCTAAGGTTTCCGTTTGAACTGTTTCGGATATAATCGAATTGAATAAAGGTATTGGAATCGATTGCCTGCGTGTATGTTATTTTTCCGAATTGGGCCAGTTTCGATCCCATGGAATACTCAAATGCAATATGAGGAATCGCGGAAAATCGTCTTGATTGCGGTTTAAACCAGGTGGTGTTCAGGTCCGAAAAAGAAAAATGAAACAGGAACGGATTGAAATCTCCGGGAAGTGTGTGCTGATAAGTAGCAAGATTTGCATCAACGGAATCAAGCTTACCGGAAATACGGTGTCCGGGTTTTAACGTGTCCTGGAAGTAGTTCCCAAAGGGAGATTGTGCCAGTCCGGAGAGCTGACAAAAGGAGGTGACAAGTAGAAACAAAGCCCATTTCTTCATGAAACTTTATTAAAACACAAAAAGGTCTTATCGCCATTGGCAGACAAGACCCTTCTCATTTCTTAATGAAAATTCTTATAGTTTATTCACAGCAACTGTCAAACCTGACTTCAAGTTTGCAGCCTTGTTTTTGTGAATGATATTGCGTTTTGCCAACTTATCCAACATGGAAGTTACAACAGGCAATAATTCGCTTGCTTCTTTCTTGTCTTTCAAAGAACGAAGTTTACGTACCGCGTTACGAGTTGTTTTGTGTTGGTACTTGTTACGTAAACGCTTAACATCGTTAGAACGAATTCGTTTTTGTGCTGACTTGTGATTTGCCATTTTTTTCTTTTATTACAAACTAAAATTTGCAGCCCATAGGAGAATCGAACTCCTGTTTCCAGGATGAAAACCTGGCGTCCTAACCACTAGACGAATGGGCCAACTAAGTTGGCAGCCCATAGGAGAATCGAACTCCTGTTTCCAGGATGAAAACCTGGCGTCCTAACCACTAGACGAATGGGCCGTTTTTTGAATTTCGGAGTGCAAATATACTTGGATTTTTCCTATTTGCAAGCTTTTCCGATGCTTTTTTTCTAAAAAATATCTTTGTCTTCTGCTTCAAATTTGAAACCCAGTCTTTTACCAGTTGACATTTGACTGTTGGCTTCGATCTCATGCATTTGGAAAACGGTCACTTTTGAGACAATTTCATAAGGTGGAGTCAGCAAATCGAACTCCAAAGCATAGGAAAATGACACGTGAATGATGTTTGTAAGGATCGGATCTGTCAGAACGGAATTGGTCAGGTCACGGAACAAAAAGCCCAGTTGCCCCTTACCTTCCACCATGAAATGTTCGTCTTTATTGACAAAAACGCGTCCGATCAGGTATCCCAAATCGTTACTACGATTTTTAAGATAAGATTCTGCAAGAAAATTATAGATGTTGATGATCCCGAAATAACCGCGGGATTTGTCCTCTTTCAGATATTCTGTCTGCCACAAAGGATGTTCATCCGGAAGTCTGAAAACGTTGGTGTGCATTTGAAAAACAAGCACATCACTGCCGATATACACCTGGACCTGGAACTCTCCCTTATACTCTACATGCAAACGGATCCGGCTATCTTCAATAGAAGCCCGAAGCGCCCCGATTTCCTCCAGTAAATGCGTTTTAAAGCGTTCGAAATGATTCTTCGTATCCTGAAAAATATCTTGCTTTAATCCGGCTTTCTGGACCAGGATATCCTGTATGATTTTTCGTGACTCTTCCATAATTCTTAAATTGAGAATTAAAAAGCAAACTTCGACTACGCTCAGTCTCCTTTTTCAGGGTCATTGAGCGTAGTCGAAATGACATTTTCAATTTGATTAATATGCTTTCGCAAAAACTACACGTCCTTTTGAAGGTGCTCCGGTTACCATGCATTTACCTGGTTCCGAAGAAATATCAATAGGAATGCAGCGTATTGTTGCTTTCGTTTCTTCTTTGATCTTCGCTTCCGTTTCTTTTGTTCCGTCCCAATGAGCCAAATAGAAACCGCCTTCTTTCTCCAGTTTCGTTTTGAACTCTTCGTATGTATCTACCTTATGCATATTCTGGTCACGGAAATCATTCGCTTTTTGAAGTAAATTCACCTGGATCTCATCCAAAAGAGAAACAATCGAACTGCCAATATTATCAATATTCATAGCGTATTTCTCTTTCGTATCACGGCGGGCGATCTCAACTACTCCATTTGCCAGATCTCTTGGCCCGATCGCAATTCGAACAGGAACTCCTTTTGCTTCGTATTCGGCAAATTTCCATCCCGGACGTTTTTGATCATCCGCATCGTATTTTACTTTCACTTTCAAGCCCTTCAATTCGGCAGAGATCTTGGCAACCGCTTCATTAATTAACTGAAGTTCTTCTTCTGTTCTGTAAATCGGGACGATAACTACCTGGATAGGTGCTAAAGCAGGAGGTAAAACCAATCCTTCATCATCCGAATGGGTCATGATCAAGGCACCCATTAAACGGGTGGAAACACCCCAGGACGTTGCCCAAACGTACTCCAGTTTACCTTGTGCATCACTGAACTTCACTTCGAACGCTTTTGCAAAATTCTGTCCTAAAAAGTGTGAAGTTCCGGCTTGAAGGGCTTTCCCATCCTGCATCATTGCTTCAATACAATAGGTGTCATCGGCTCCTGCAAAACGCTCACTTTCAGTTTTGTGACCCTTGATAACAGGCATTGCCATATATTTCTCAGCAAATTCAGCATAAACATCCAGCATTTGCTCTGTTTCCTGTATTGCTTCTTCTTTCGTAGCATGAGCCGTATGGCCTTCCTGCCATAAAAACTCTGATGTACGCAGGAATAAACGGGTTTTCATTTCCCAACGCACCACATTCGCCCATTGATTGATCAGGATTGGCAAGTCGCGGTAAGATTGGATCCATTTCTTATATGAATTCCAAATGATTGTTTCAGATGTCGGACGAACAATTAATTCTTCCTCCAGTTTTGCATCCGGATCAACAATCACACCTCCACCATTCGGATCGTTTTTTAAGCGGTAATGCGTTACAACGGCACATTCCTTCGCGAAACCATCAACGTGGGATGCTTCTTTGCTTAAATAACTTTTCGGGATGAATAAGGGGAAGTACGCATTTTGATGACCGGTTTCTTTGAATTTTGCATCCAAGATGTCTCGCATGTTTTCCCAAATAGCATAACCATAGGGTTTGATTACCATCATTCCTTTAACATCCGAGTGCTCTGCAAGGTCAGCTCTGGAAATTAAATCGTTGTACCACTTGGAGTAATCTTCGGCGCGAGTAGCGTACTTCTGTGACATTTTTGAGTATGTTAAATTTTAAGAATAAAACCGTAAAATTAGAAATAAATCAGCTATCTTTAAACAACCTTTTAATCTTTATCGACATGCATAACCTGTTAAAATTCGGAACCTGTCTGGGAGTGGCTATCTCTCTTGCAGGATGCAGTACTTCTGAGCATTTCATGCAGGACGATGTTTATAACACTCGCACACCGATCATGCCTCCGGGAACAGACTTAAACGACGTAACGGATTACGCGACTTTTGTTGCCAGAAAAGAACAAACTCAAACACCGGAAAAAACCACCTACGTTTCACCCCGACAATACAATGATTATTTCTACAATTCTCAATATATCTATTACGGGTATTCGCCATATGGTGCCTTGACCGGGCTTGGATATTATGGATACGGAAATTATTACAGTACATATAATAATGGCATTTTTTATCCTTCTATCGGGTTCAGCAGTTACTATGGCGGAAGCGGTAATTACTATTACCACCCATACAATGGGTATTATTACGGTTCAAATCCTTACAGCCCGTATTACGGTTATGGTGGGTATTATCCGGGGAATTCATACCCCTATACTCCGATCAGCAAACCAAATACCGGTGGTAATATAGGGAATGCTCATGCAGGAACTGCTTCCGGAAGAATGGGATCTACAACAGGCGGTGGAATTATAAGCTACCAGAATAAATTGAATGTGAAACCAACTGCTCCGGCAGGTGTTGGAAGAAACACAACAATTAATTCATCTCCGGTAGTTTCAAATGGACGGAATCCAGTTGTTAGTACGAGAGAAACTGTTCGGCCGGTAAGCCCCGGAAGAAATTCCGTACCAACAGAACGAACAAGTTCCGGTACCTACAGAAGAGTTGAATCAACTCCGAATTCACGAGGAAACAACAGAACCATTAATACGAACACTACACCAAGAACAAGTTCACCGACTATCAGAAGTGGCGGCGGTTCAGGAGGAAGCGTTAGTTCACCAGGTTCAGGAGGATCAAGAAGTGGTGGTAGACGATAAATTAAATAAATGAGATTTAAAATAATTTTGGCTTCAGTTTTTACCGGAGCCTTTTTTGCGTACGGACAGAATGAAGTAGATGTATACCGTCTCTCAAACACGTATGTGCAAGGATCCGCACGATTTGATGCGATGGGAGGTTCTTTTGGTGCTCTTGGTGCTGAAAGCGGTTGTATCGGTATAAATCCGGGAGGTTTCGGAAGAGCTTCTGTGAGTTCCTTTTCTTTTGGTATTGCAGGTACCAGTTTAAAGACCACGTCTCATTTCAGAGGAAATGGTGAAGCTGTTTCAACAGGAAATTCTTCCATGGATGCCTTTAATGTGCGAATCCCTAATTTGGCCGGAACTGTCGTTGCGGATGTTTCCACAGGCAATTCAGGGTTGATCTATACTCAAATCTCATTTGGATTGAACCGGGTCGCAAATTTCAATAATTCGTTCAATTACAGCGGCCAACAATTTGAATCTTTGCTGGATGTTTTCGCTGCAGGAGCAACCGGTATTGATCCGAATATGTTGTATGATTACCAGCCTTATACTGCTTCTTTGGCATATCAGACGTATACGATCGATCCTGATGCAAGCAACAATTATTATCCGAGATTGAACTCGGGTGATGTGATCCACAATCGGACGGTTCTGAACAGAGGAGGAATTAATGAATTCTATGTTGCCGTCAGCGCAAATTACCTGGATAAAATCTATTTCGGAGCTTCTATTTCCTATAATGCGATCAATTTTGCCGAATCCGTCATTCACAAGGAAACACTTACGGACACAAGCGGAGTTTCTCTCAGATCGTTTATCTATCAATATGATTACACAAGCAAAGGCGGCGGGACCAACCTGAAACTCGGTGCTATTTTTGTTCCAACAGAAGCTTTGCGTTTGGGAATTGCAATACACACTCCTACATTCTATCAACTAACGGATGAATCTACTGCAAACATGCAGGCCTTGCATAACGATGGGATCAGAACCGTGGACCCGACACTTGTTCCTGCCGATAAATACAAATACCGGATTTGGACCCCAACTAAATTCGTTGGTTCACTGGGTCTGGTATTTGGTGATAACGGTTGTATCAATGTGGATTTGGAATACCTCAATTATGGCTGGGGAAGATTGAAAACAACGACTGATGAAGCTTATGTTGCTTATGATTATGGGGCTGAAAACCAGATTATAAAAAATCAGATGATCGATGCTTTAAACATTCGTGTGGGCGGTGAATGGGCCATTAACAATACTGTTTTCATTCGTGGCGGCTACGGCTATTATCCAAAAGGCGATACCTTAGCCCGAAGCTACGGAAAGAATTACAGCCAAACAATCAGCGGAGGTTTGGGATTCCGGATCAATCGCGTTTACCTGGACCTTTCTGTCCGTTACTTCATGTCGAGCTCAGTATATAAGGCTTTTTATGAAAGCAGAACGGATTTGGACATTATAAATACAACGTTCAATATCGGGATGCAATACAAATTCGATTATAAGTGATTGTAGTCCTTGATTGCTTTTGAGAAGTCTACTTTATCCAGTTTCGAATTGATCCATGCCGGAAGGTGGAAATAATCAAGGATTACGCGTTCTTGCTGATCTTTCATCAATTCTGCAACCTCAACCTTCATTTTGGAAAGAATCTCGTTGCGCTGCGTAATGTTCATGCTTTTTGCCAGTTTACGCAAGTGCTTGATCACGACATTTTCAATCTCGTAATCACGATCATGTTTACTTAAATAGCGATTCGTAGACTTAATGACATATTCCAGGAAGTCGTAGTTTTCCAGTTCCAAATGAATAATCAGGTTGAAAATCCGTGCAAAACTATAGATATCCTGTCTCAAACGCTGCTCGTTATCATTTAACACCTCATTCAAGGTAGACAAGGCTTTTTTGTAATCGCCTATTCCGAAATAAGTATATGCCTGATTGTAACTGAATAAGATATTTTGTTCTTTCGAAACTTTATCATCCAGATCGCGAAGTCTTCCACGCACTTC
>CBFGPJ010000169.1:0-6663 GCA_965650615.1 uncultured Fluviicola sp.
CCGCGAAATAACCTCCCGAGTGGAATTTATTTTTACAAAGTTATTGGTCAGGATGGAAACAAAATCTCTGGGAAGTTGGTGTTTATATGAGTTAAACAATAAATAATCTATTTGTCAATAACTGATTTATTTCCATAAAGGTCGTACTGTGATGATCGTTTTCGAATAAATCCATATTCCAAATCGAGTTCAGAAATAGAAAATTCGCTCGTTTCCAAATAAATTCTTCCCGATAGGTTCATAATTTTGGTAAGGCCTTCTTTTCTACAGATAATGCCACTGGAAGTAGTTTTAATCGATTCATATTCTATAGGAATGAGTACTTTTTCTTTGGTATTGATCACTCCTTGTTTCGTAAGTTCTTTTACAATAAATACATCTCCGCGTTTGATATCGGTTTCAAAAGAAAAAGGGCTAAAATGTTCCAATTCTTCATATTTGAAAGGGATAACCTGTTTTCCCAGGCTGTCTATGACTCCATATTTTCCATCTTTTTTTACGATCAGATAAGGACTGTCCCAGGTTGCTTTCAGGTCTTCATATATTGGTTCGATCAACAGTTTTCCGCTTTTACCGACCCAACCGTGTAAATAATTCCCCCCTTTGGTTCTATAATTTGCTTCTCTTCCGTATTGGTAGATAATTTTTGAGACACTGTATTTGCCAGGGGAAAGTACAAATTGTTTTAAGCGAAGATTATAGATTCCGGAAGAATTGGATGTTCCGGACTGTTCAAATTGGATTAAAAAATCGGAATCGCTGTTTCCATATTTATGGTAATCGGAATAGATCGTGTCGAGAATAAATTTTCCACTTTGATCTGTCATCCCAACCACCTTATTGCGGTTTGATTTCCCTTTGGAAACAATAAAGTAGCCGGTGTAATCGCCATTAATTCCGGTGTAAATTGGAGGAAGTATTTCTTTTCCTTTCAAATCTATGACACCAAGATTAGGCTTGCCTTTCATGGAAAAACTGGTTTCAAAATACGTTTTTTTGTAACTGAGATGTTCAAACTCAAAGGGGATGGTAACACGATTGTCCCTGGAAATAATTCCCGCTTTTCCATCCTTTTTGGCATAGTAAAAGAATTCAGGTGTTGCATTGCTGCCTATAGGACTTAAACTTTCATATTCAATAGGTATAACCAGTATTCCTTTTTCATTAAGGATGCCAAATTTATCGTTCTTTTTTACAACAAGAAGGTGATCGGCAGGGTATATGATGACTTGTTGGTAAATGCCCTGAGCAATCGTATCCCCGTCATAAATCATTCCCCTGTTTTCCTTGTCACCAAATCCGACCAGTTTATCGCGTTTCCAATCAGTTGGTCCTTCCTCTTTTGCTGGGAAAGCATCCGGATGACCCATTTCCGGAATATTTTGTTGGATACGTAATAGTTCTCCCGGGCTTTCCATCTCTTTCCCATTTACGTCAACGAACAACCAGTTATCTCCTTTGAGAACTTTGGCTGCAATAATGCTTTTTTTTCCGACACTTATCTTATAAAAATTACCAACCAGTTTATAACCGCGTTGCGCGATAAATGTTTTGAATTTCGGGTTCTGTACATTTCCGAATTCATCGTATTTGAAAGGTTGTGCATGCAGCTCGGAAAAAGACAGCATAACGATAACTGAAAAAAGAAAGTAGTACATAGATTCGTTTAGTGTAAATATATGGATTTCAAGAAATAGAAAATACGTTCTTTTGTCATGGACCTTTATTTTTGTGATTTAAACCAATTCAGGGCTCAAGTGTATCTATCTCAGCCAATTTAATACAATGAACCGACTTTTTATACTCAACCTTTTCTTTTTCTGTCTGTTCGGGGTAAGGGCTCAAATAGTAGAAACAATTCCAGGAGAATATACCTTCAGGGAAGAACTGGGAATTCATGCTTACGGACCAACCGGAAGTTTTGGGAATCTGAGTTATTGCTTCCCGCTTACTTACACAGATACGGTCGTTGCACACAAGCTTTGCCTCAATGAAAACCATGGAGCTTTCTTTGAACGGGATACTATAATAAACAGTTTTTCCCGATTTCCCCCAAGGCAGGAATACCTCGGAGATTGGAGTTTGAGTGGTGATAGTTTGATTGTCACATTTGATCACCTGCTTACTTTCTGGCCCTTTAACATTCCCGGTTCACCATCCACCGTTGCTGAAGAATTGCCAGAACCGATTGTCATGAGCTATTCTTTAGGAGAAATAGAAGGCGTCATTTATTGGTTGTACCGGAAAGATGATCCGGGAATTACATTTCAGCGGGAAGAAATGGACTGTTAATCCCATTTTTAGAGACTAAACTTTTCAATCAGATTAAATGTATATTTGACTGCACTTCCATGTCATTTTAAAGTAATGCGCAGTTTCAAGTTTTTACTCTTCCATTTATTGATCTTCATTGGTTTTTGGTCCCTTGGGCAAACAGCAGATCAACAGGCCCGGAAACACCTGCAGGCTTCGGAAAGATTGCTTGAAAAGAACACCGATTCTGCACTTGTTGAAGCTCTGAAAGCGAAAAAAGAACTGCCAAAAATCCGTTCCATTGACCTGAAGATCGAAATTCTGCAAAATTTGGGTGATAGTTACAAGTTCAAAACTGATTTTGCACATGCTATGACGTATTACCTGCAGGCAAAAACACTGGTTGATTCAGCTGTTGCCGAAAATCCGGGAAATATCTGGTTGAATTTATTAAAAGCAGATTCCAGGGTGAAAATCGGTGTGTTATACCTCCAGCTGAAAAATTTCAGGAAGAGCATCGATTACCAGGAACAGGCATTGCTGATTTTGGAGAAAGCAGACAAACGGACACCCGAAATGGAAGTAACCAAAAGGAAATTGAAGGTCTATAATAACATGGCTGCTGTTTTTATCGGGCAAAATGATTACGAAAGGGCCCTGATCTATTTCCGGAATGCTCTTGAATTGAATAAAATAGTAAAGATCCCGGTTATGAAGGTTCCTTATTGAATAACATCGGGATTTGCCATTTGGAACAGAAAGAATTGGACCTTGCCAGTCATTATTTTCAAAAATCGTTCAAAATCAGGAAAGAAATCGGTGATAAACAAGGACAAGCACAGGTATTAAACAACCTGGGGAAAAATGAAGTGTTTCGCAGTGATTTTAATAAAGCCAGGGAATATTTTGAGCAGGCACTCCAATTAAGCAGAAAGACCGGGAACAATGCATCAACTTTAATTGCATTGGAGTCGCTTTCCTCCGTCAACGATACACTTGGAAATTATAAGCAGGCCTTGTATTATTTTAAAAAGTTCAAAGCGCTTAATGACCGTGTTTTTAACCTGGAAAGCAAGACAGCAATTGCTTCATTGGAAGAAAAGCATCAAAGGGAACGTGATAAGAAGTCCTATGAACTGAAATTGAAGCAAAGCGAATCGGATAAGCTAAGGAATGTGATTTTGTTTGTGGTCCTGTTCCTGATACTTGCAGTGGCAGTTTTTTTCATCATTATTATGAGGGGAAGAATAAAAACCGCACAATTGAGACAGGATAAACTGACTCTTGAGCGTGAAAATCTGAATCTTGCAAACCTGAGTCTGGAAGAAGATTTGGAGTTCAAAGAACGTGAATTGACTGCAAAAGCATTGTTCATGTTGAAGAATACGGAATTGTTGGAACGGGTAATCACAAACTTGAAGAAAACTGGAAGCTCATTGAATAAAGAAGGTCAAAAGCATATCCAGGAAATTATATCAGATCTTCAATCGGGGCAGCGAAATACCGGCTGGGATGAATTTGAGATCCACTTCACACGTGTGCATCCCCATTTTTATGAATCACTCCAGGAGAAATTCCCATCGTTGACTTCCAATGAAAAAAAACTGTGTGCTTTTCTCCGTTTGAATATGTCTACAAAAGACATTTCTTCCATTACCAATCAATCTGTTAACAGTATTACGGTTGCACGCACACGTCTGCGAAAGAAACTGGGGATCGATGGGGAAGATATTCACCTGATTAATTTTCTGATGGACCTGTAATTGATTTGTATTAATTGTTGATTTTCAATAGTTTATCATCTGTTGTATTGTAAATGTAATGTCCTTTTTTAAAGGTGTACTGCTTTTGTAAGACTCAAAACAAACAGGCTCCGAATGAATCCGCCTACTTTCGGTTCAGGCTTGCAGTTTGATGTTCTGCTGTAATCCGTTAACCATAAATACAATATGAAAATGAAAAAAAAGCTGGTAATCTTGGCGGGATTAATTGGTCTGTCAAACATTGGGTTCTCTCAATTCATTGTAAAAAATACGTTTTTTCAAACCCAGGGAGTTTCCAATACGGGTGAAGTTGCCGGGTATGAAACCTGGACAGGTCCCTTTTCGATTTGGACACCTGAAACCCAGGCTGTAGAATTAATTGGAGGCATTGCACCGGGGAATGGAGTAGGTGGTGGCGTTACCTTTTCGTTAAATGGAAATCTTCTTTCAGGATGTACACTTGAAAATAATAAAGTGGAAATGGCACGCTATGATCGGACAACCGAAACGTGGACACCTCTTGGAAGCCTTGGTTTTACAATGGATACTGCAAGAAGTGGTGCATATTGTATTTCAGGCGATGGGAACACAGTTGTAGGAAGTGCATGGACAGCAAGTGCCAATACAGATGCGGTTGCATGGAACCCGACAGAAGGAATTATGGATTTGGGAACCCTGTTTGCAGGAAGAAGTACAAGAGCAAATGCAGTAAGTGCAGATGGTTCTGTTGTTGTTGGTTGGCAGGATTTTAATGGTCCATGGAAATCAGCGGTATGGAAAAAAAATCCTGCCGGTGGTTATTTCCCAAATGAGTACATTTTATTAGATCCTAATGGCAACCCCAATGATGAATACAATCAAATGGGAGAGTGCACTGCGGTATCTGCAGATGGAAACTGGGTTGGAGGAGCCGGTGATTATGCCAATGACGGAAATGCCTGGATCTGGAGTCAGGCGACTGGTGTGATTGATCTTGGTACCTTATCTCCGGGAGGACAATCCTATGTTGCGGCATTGAGTGACGATGGATCTGTTGCAGTTGGAAGAATTCAGGTTGGACCATGGGATCCGGAAATTCCCTTTATCTGGACACAAGCTGGCGGAATGCAGAATCTCAATGATTATGCTCACAATGTGTTAGGTATTCAAACTGGGAATAAACTCATTTATTCTGCAAACTGCATGTCAGCGAATGGAGATTACATTGTGGGTTATGGAGTGGATACGGTCACTTTTGATTCATTTGCATACCGTTTAAGTGCATTGAATTTGGGCTTGGACCAATTTGAAAATGCAGAATTAAAAGTATACCCGAATCCGGCAAGTGATTTCATTACGATTGAGAATAAAGGAGAAGCAGTATTGGTTTTGACCAACCCGGAAGGGAAAAAGATAGCTCAAACAACCATTCATGGAACGTATTCGTTGGATATTTCCTCTTTGGTGTCAGGAATTTATTTTATCTCTCTTTACAGTGAGAATAATACGGCTAAAACTGCCAGATTGGTAAGGAATTAGTAGTGTTTTGTAGTAGAAAAGGAGGTCGTCATATTAGTTTTAGTTCAGATGGTCTCCAAAAGAAAGCGGGTAATTCATTACTCGCTTTTTTGTTTCTATTTCGTTTAAATAAAGGTTTTGAGCGAGTGCTATTCCAGGTTACGATAATTTTTCAAATAAATTTTTGTAAAAACATTTGTGTAGTTAAATGACTTCATATATATTTGTAGTCAAATAGCTACATAATGAGACGGAGCTTTCAGAGTTCCATTCGGCAATAGCAAAATAAAATAACGAGATGAATTTAAGACGAGATGTATTTCAAGCCATAGCAGACCCAACTAGAAGAGCAATCCTGCTGCTCGTTGCCACACAAGCTATGACAGCCGGAGCAATCGCCTCCAATTTTGATACGGCAAGGCCAACCGTTTCAAAACATTTGCAGATCCTTACCGAGTGTGAGCTGCTGCAGCAAACACACAATGGCCGTGAAATCTATTATCACATCAATGCAAAGAGTATGAAAGAAGTGGCTGACTTTATTGAACCTTTCCGCCAAATGTGGGATGACCGATTCAACAAACTGGAGGAGATCATGAAACAATACCAAAACAAAAAATAATTACGAATTACGAATTAGGTCCCGATAGCTATCGGGATAGGAATTAATTTAATCATGGAAAGAAAAACACAGGTACACGCCGAAGACGGCAAGCAGGAATTACTTATCACACGTGAATTTGACCTGCCTTTGGAATTACTCTTCACAGCATATGAAGAAGCAGAGATAGTAGAACAGTGGATGGGAACAAAGGTGCTCAAGCTGGAAAATAAAAAGCATGGAAGCTACCAGTTTGAAACCACAGATCCCAAGGGAAATAAACACGGATTCGGAGGGGTGATTCACGATTTTATTCCGAATCGGAAAATTACCCGCACATTCGAAATGGAAAATGCGCCTTTCGGAGCTCAATTGGAGTTTCTGGAGTTTGAAAAACTGACTGAAAACACCAGTAAATTAACGATGCACGTAATTTACAGATCAGTGGCTATCCGGGATCAGATCCTGAAGCTTCCGTTCGTTCAGGGAATCAATATGGCACATAACCGAATCCAGGAAATATTGCAATGATAAAAAAGGCATTTCGAC
>CBFGPJ010000170.1:0-6643 GCA_965650615.1 uncultured Fluviicola sp.
AAAGCCGTTTCAATGGCATTGCGCAAGCATCCTGCAATCAATTCTTCCTGGATGGGAGATGTGATCCGAAGAAACAACCATGTGCATATCGGTGTAGCTGTTGCCGTTGAGGAAGGATTATTGGTTCCTGTTATTCGTTTTGCAGACAGTAAAGGATTGTCTCAAATCGGTGAGGAAGTGAAAGTATTGGCTCAAAAAGCAAAAGATAAAAAATTGCAGCCTTCGGAATGGGAAGGAAATACATTTACGATTTCTAACCTTGGAATGTTCGGTATTGAGCAGTTCACGGCAATTATTAACTCTCCTGACAGCTGTATTTTGGCAGTTGGTGGGATTTCCCAGGAGCCGGTTGTGAAAAACGGTCAGGTTGTTCCCGGAAATATTATGAAAGTGACACTTTCCTGTGATCACAGAGTGGTAGATGGTGCAACAGGAGCTGCGTTTTTACAGACCTTTAAACAATACATGGAAAACCCGGTTATGATGCTGGTTTAGACAATGATAGTTCTTAAAAAAGGCTGCCCAAATGGGCGGCCTTTTTAATTTTATGCGTTTTTTTTTAAATAAATAACTCGTATTCAATTTATTATTACATCTTTGTTTATCAAATAAACGAGAATATGAATAAAGGAACTATTAAATTCTTTAATGAAACTAAAGGTTTTGGGTTTGTTAAAGAAGATGAAACTAACAAAGAGTACTTTGTACACGTTTCAGGATTGGTGGACAAAGTAAATGAAAACGACGCTGTTACATTTGACTTGGAAGAAGGAAGAAAAGGATTAATGGCGGTTAACGTGAAGCACGCATAACGAGTATATAAATTTTTCTTTTGGACCCCGACATCAGTCAGCCGACTGATCGTCGGGGTTTGTTTTTGACTTCAACTATGCTCAGCCACCAAGGCATTTGATCAAAGGGAGACTGAATGCTTGCGCTAAAGCTATAGCATAGGCGCAGCGTAGTCGAAGTCTCATTGAATCGAAGTTACCTTTCGATTAAACGTCCGTCTCTGTTTATACGAAAAACGCTTTTCACCCAGAATAACCAGCACTTTCAGTTTAGGGATCTTATTCTTGTGAAGGGTCGATTCATCCAGTTGAATATAGTAACCGAAAGCGGCGATATTTTTCTCTGCTAAATACCGGTTGATCTTTTTCCGGGTAAATTGCTTTCGGATTAATTGCTGAATTTCTTCATAACGATATGCCTCCAGGGAAACTTCTTTTGGCTCAGGTTCTGTCTTGGTAGCTCGTGGTTTGGATTTTCCTTCATATAAATTGAAACCTCCGTCGGGACCTTTCTTGTTATAATAAAAGTTCGGGGTCTTTTTTACCAGCGGAATTTCAAATGAAATGGTTTCGATCAGTCCGAAGCTGCAATTGGAACCAAAGAAGATCCTGCGGATGCGTTTTTCAAGACTTTTTTTGCGTTTTGTTTTCTTGGGCATGAGTGTATGGATCCGCTTCACACAAAGTGTCGCTAATTGGGTCAGGACCAAACTCTGCTTCAACGTGTCAGTTCGGTTCCTGTTCTCTTTTTTTAGCAACCCGTTGATCATTAATTCCACTCGCTCTGTTGAATCACTGAAATAATTGTATTTACCGGTCACGGAAAGAGCTGATTCGAAGGCAAACAAAGAATCTTTTCGCGGTAAATGATAGCGTGCTTCCCGGATGAATTCACTTTGTGAAAACAACGGGAAGGAAATCAGCAGGAGCCAGAAGAGTAAGTTGGCTTTCATGATCAAATTGATAAAATGGCTTGGGAAATTTCTGCAGGAGTTTTGTCGGTGATGTCTATCACGTGGATTGCGGAAACCCGTGTTCCTCCTTTTTTTGGTGAAGAAACACCAAGTGCTTTATTTCCAAGGTTGAATACCAAAATAGTAGATTTAAAACACTTGATAGGGATTCCCGTACTGGTTTCCATGTAAAAGTTCTTAGCGGGGTCTATTGCAATGACCGTTGCAGGAACTTTGTGTGATTTCCCATTTTGATCGATTAGCTTTTGGGCTGCAAATATCGAGTAATCCGGTCTGTTTCTTTGAAAGAAATCGCAATTGATCAATCCGAAAGCGCTTAACCCGAAATTGAGCTGGTTTGGTGAAGCCCATGTATTGATTCCCATGAGTGAATTAATTCGTGCTGTTTCTCCTGCAATCAAGCGCTGACGAAGGCTGTTTTCAGCCAATTTCAGTTGTTCTTCCAACGAGTTTTGATATTTCTGCTCTTCTTTTTTATCGGTCATTCGGGCCTGTTTCGCTCCGGATTGGAATTTTTGGGTATTCCGCTGGATTTGTTTGTTCGAATTTCCGGCCAAAGCAACCGGTAGGCTCACCAAAGAATCACGGTATCTGAAAGTCAAGCGGTAATTATCATGTAAAGGATCAGGTTCGATACTCAAACGGTTCATTAAACGTGGGATAAACTTTTTAGCGTCGCGACTTTTGAATTTTTTCTGATGCCACGCTTTTGTTTCTTTTTTCATGACTTTCAGCTGTCTTTTCATGTCTTTATTCACCAATGTATCGATTACCCACTTTTGTTTGGTCATTAATTTTCCGAGGGCATTGCTTCGGTTGTGTGTCACCGCAATAGCAGAAGATTGAGCCGGGATAAATTGAGAATACAAGGTGATTTCAGTTCTGTCCAGGCGTGAAAATTTCGGGTAAAGCGCAAAAATACGGTCATTGTAAACCCGGGGCACGAGGTTTTTCAGATCCAAACGATTAATGGAATCAATGGCGCGCTGAAGCTGTGCATTCGCATTCGTTGTGTTTACAGTATTTGAAATAGTATTCCATTGAGATGTTTGCGGATTGAACGCATACAATCCACCCGGGTTTTGGGGCTGAAGATTCCCGACAGATGCCTGGATCAGGTTTGCAGGATTGGGTTGAAGTGTTTCGTTGTTTTCGCCTTTTGCTTCAAATTTCAGCATGCCATTGGAGGCAAATAATTCCTGTTGCTTGTTGTCGGTGAATGCCATTGGAATACCAGCCAGTGCTGTTTGGATCGCATCATCATAAACCGTCAGGGAAACAGTTACTTTTCCTTGGTATAAATTTCCCTGCGGATCCAGGAACGCATTTTCAGGAATGGAAAGGGATACATTTTTTTCTGTAACCGTACTGGCAACATCGGATTGAAGGGTAACATTCCTGACGGGAATTTGGATGATCGGTTCCACTTTATTGGCAATCATGTTTTCAGTTACATCTGTTGTTCCCGTTATGATTTGTGTTGTTGGTAATTCCTGTTTCAATTGTGCAATTTGTTCTTTATTGAAATTGGTATTCGAAACATTCAGAATGCTCAGCTTTTTTAAAGAATACAATTTTGGAATTTGTGCTTCGTCGATGTTATTTAAGACCAGCACCTTCAATGATTTTAGTTTTTCCATCCCGGAAGCAATGGTGGAATTACTTAATTCGATTTCATTGACATTGTCAAATTCGTTAGTTGTTTCAGGAGAAAGCCAGTCGGGTGAATGGGTGAGTGCTACTTTTCGTATAGAAGGAAAGCGCGTAAAATCGATTCCTGCAGGTTTTTGAACATCGGTGAGTTCCAGGCGCTCCAGGTTCATATTGGAAAGGAGCTGAATACTTTTTGAAGTTAATTCGTCTCCGTTAATGGACAGGTCTTTTAGTTTTTTGTTTTCTGCAATGCTTAAAATCAGGTTGTTGGTACTTAATCCCGAATTGTCGGAAATATCCAGTTTTTCCAATGACCACAATGCTCCCAGTTCGTTTGACTGTAGTTTGATCTCATTCTTTGAAACGTTGAGTTCTTTCAGGTTGGATAAATACATCATCTCAACAGGAATATCAATCAGGTTATTGTCCGAAATGTCCAAACGAACAAGTTTGTACAGGCTTTGAAGTCCCGACCAAATAAAAGACAATTGATTGCTGCTTAAGTTCAATTGTTCCAGGTTTGGAAATGCTTTTCCAATCGAACCTATCTTCCAGGGATTGTAAGAAGCATGAGCGAGGTTCAACTCTTTCAGTGAAGGAATGGAAACACCTTCAGAGACTTCCAAAATCGGATTATAAGACAGATCAAGGACCTCAAGCGCTGTAAATTGATTGAAGTTCGTATCAATCACGGTAAGAGGAGAATTCGTCAAATGAAGTTCTTTTACCTGGCGTGGTGCTTTCTTAGCTTCTTCCAGTGAATAACAAACTTTGGATTGTGCACTTGCTATACTCCCGAACAGGAAGAGTGCGATTGGGGTGATTAACTGCTTCATCTGAGACCTTTTTTATGGGGTTAACAGAAACAGATGTGGAACTATTGGATAGGTAAACACCTTTTTTTATAAAAAAGAATAAATCCTTGAAACGATCGAGGATTAATCAATTGTGAATGATCATTTGTAAATCAGCATGTGAATCATTTCAGCAGAACCACGATTCCAATTCGCAATTAGGAATTCGTAATTAAAAAACACCTTAGTGTTTTTTTATCGCTTCCCAGGTTTGGTACATTTTTTCCTGGCTCGGGCGGTTGGGTTCAATTTCCTCCAGTGGTTCACAGGGAATCAATGTTTCATAGCATTCTTTAGGCAATGCCTGATATAAGGCTGTTCCTTTCGTTTTCCAGACAATCATTTCATCCGAAACTTCCTTGATTACTTTTGCCGGGTTTCCGACTACGAGACTTCTTCTTGGGATTACCGTATTTGCAGGAACGAAGCACAAAGCACCGATAATACATTCATCCCCGATAACAACATCGTCCATAATCACAGCATTCATCCCGATCAGGCAATTTTCGCCAATTGTTCCTCCATGAACGATCGCTCCATGTCCGATATGAGCGCCTTTCTTTAGGGTGACAGTAGTTCCCGGAAACATGTGAATGGTACAATTTTCCTGTACATTACATCCGTCTTCAATGATGATCTGTCCCCAATCACCTCTGATTGCTGCTCCTGGTCCGATGTAGACGTTTTCACCGATAATTACATTACCGGTTACAGCAGCTTGCGGATGAATAAAACTGGATTTTTTAACAACCGGAACAAAACCATTGAATGAATATACCGCCATGAATACCTATTTTTGGTAAAAATATGAAATCAAAACGGCAAAATGAGTTATTGTGATTATGTTTTAACCAAACCAAAAGACGACCATCATCGTATTTATCATGATTTTCATTATGGCACACCAATTGAGGACGACAATGAGCTTTTCGGACGTTTGATTCTTGAAATTAACCAGGCAGGTTTATCCTGGGATCTGATTTTAAAGAAACAAACAAACTTTTCGGAAGCTTTTGACGTTTATAGAATAGATAAAATTGCGAATTATCAGGAGGATAAAGTGAATGAATTACTTCAGAACCCAGGGATAATTCGAAATAAATTGAAAATAAATGCCGTTATTTATAATGCGAACCAGGTATTGTTAATACAAAAAGAATTTGGTAGCTTTAAGGAATGGTTAGACAGTCACTCCGGTAAAACAAAAGAAGAATGGGTGAAGTTGTTTAAAAAGCATTTTAAATTTGTTGGCGGAGAGATCGTTAATGAGTTTTTGATGAGTACCGGGTATCTTCCCGGGGCACATCAGCCTGGTTGTTATAGATATAAAGAAGAGAAAGCGTAGCTTTTGATTTGATAGCCCACAGTGGTGGGAAAAACTTCAAATCGAAACTGAAACTAAAAATAGTAAGTTATGAGAGCAAAATTATTACTACCAATAATCCTTGTGATTGTTAGCTTTTCTGCAAAAGCACAGGTTGGTTTGATGATCGGACCAGGTTTGAATTATGGTTTTGGCTCAGGTCAGTTATTCAAGACACTGAATTTAGGAGTTGAAATCCCACGGGATGAAAATGCATCGATCGTTATTCGTGCCTATGCGAGTTTGAAGAATTCGAAAACAGATTCAACCTATGCAGAAGCGATCGATTTAATGACAAGCCCTTCCGTTATGATGGTCAACGTTAAGAACGGTGTGACCCAATTCGGAGTTCAGGGAGGAACGAGAAGATATTTTATCGGATCTAATTTTGATTATGGTTTCGGTTTGTACGGAGGAACTGTATTTGATTTTTCATTCTACAAATTATCCAGCAAAGTGATCGATCCGATCGATGAAAGTGCATATCGACTGCAAACTTCGAATGAAGGAAGTGTATTCTTACTGAGTTTTGGTTTGCAGGGTGGGGTTAAGAAACAATTCGCATTCGGAACCTTGTTTACAGATCTTTCCTTGTCCTATGCAATCGTTGCTGCCGGGTCTTCCAAACTGTCCGGTGACGCCGGTTCGCAGGTTTCAGCACTGAATTTTGGATTCACAATCGGATTTAGAAAAGATATCTTCTTTTAATTGAAAATTGACTCACAAGGTTACTTCGACTCCGCTCAGTTACCTTGAGAAGAATTGAAGTTACAGGTGATTGAGTTAATTCGATCACCTTTTTATTTGTAGTTAATTCAAAAATGAGTTACGGCCGGTGACTGAGCGAAGTCGAAGTCAAAAGGGCCACCAGGATTTTTTCTGTTTGCCGAGTTGCTTTTCAAAATCTGAAATAAATTCTGAATAAGTTGCGTAGCGTTTATTCATTCCTTTGATCAACGCTGTTTTCAATTCTTCCGCACTTAATTTATTCGGGGGAACAGTGAATTG
>CBFGPJ010000171.1:0-6634 GCA_965650615.1 uncultured Fluviicola sp.
TGCTTTTTTTTAAAATGTCATTGTTAATGAACAAGTAACCGGTTTTATTGAATGATTTTTTCACAAATCCAAAAAACATGCAAAAAAAGAGTTACTAAATGTATAGTCAACTTTTATCAGATCGGATTTCATTAAACATTTTTTGATCTCAGTTTAATCTTCGGAAAGGTTCAATGAATTCTTGAAAACGATTTATAGGTAATATTTCGTGTGATCATGATATTGGCATAAAAGAACGCATCATTGTACTTACCCCCTCGCTGACTCCCCGGATTAAATGCTTCAGGAGTAGCGGAAGGATTTGATAAATACGCAGCATTCGGTCCGTAGCTTGCTCCGATAACTGCAGGATCGTAATATTCACCACTCACATCATCAATGTAATCGGAGAATGTCTTTACGTATGTTACTTCCAGGCCAATTCTCCATAAACGGCTGACTCCCACTCTGAAACCTATTCCTAACGGAACAGTAGCGGTAATCCGTTTATATTCCGCGGGTCCGCCCGTAAGTCCTTGTCCTTCTGTGTGTTTATCATACAGTGTAACCCAATTGCCCTGATACTTTGTTTTCGGATTGAAATACATTGCACCGATCCCCCCGATCAAATACAATTGTTCATTATGATCTACACTTCCCGATCTGCGTCCGACCCGCTCATTAGCCAGTAGAATAATTTCAAAGCGCTGACTTAACATGGCAAAGAACGACTGAAAACTCAAATTTCGCATATTGCGGATAGGTTCCTTTGTTTGTGCATCACTGCCGCGCAACATTCCCATATTAACCATGGTGGAAGTTGCAAAATTACGATGAAAGCGATATCTGTACGATAATGAACCTCCAATGTGTGAGGAGTTGATATCGATGTCTTTCACACTGTAATCGGCAACAACCTGATCTGCGCCTCCCAGATCTCCTAAAAATCCGGTTACACCCAATCCCAATGAAAGTTCGTGTTTATTCTCTGCCCAATTTTGCTGCGTATTCAAAAATTGTCCATAAGAGATGATCGGGGCCAATATAGCAAGAGTCATGCAACTCATTCGAATAATCAGTATCACAATGGCTTTCATATCAATAAGTTAAAACTTTTAACAACAGTTTCCAAAAAAAAAGTAATTTTTTCACGAAATTGCTGTGGAATCAGGTAAGTCCTCTTATTGATTTCTCAATGAAAAAAGGCCTCTCAACGGATTGAAAGGCCTTCTCTTTTTTTAAGCGGCATATCTTCCTAAGAAATGCTCTCTTAATTTCTCCAATGCTCTGAAGGTTTTCACCTTCGCATTGTTTTCAGTAATACCGATTGATTCACCGATTTCTTTGAAACTCAGTTGTTCAAAAAATCGCATTTCAATCAATTTCAACTGTTCTTCTTTTAACTTTTGCATTGCCGATAAAAGCAATGATTGATTGTGTTCAAATTCTTGATTATCAAAAAACAAGGTATCGAAAATTGGAATCTGAACATGCTCCATAGAAACGGTTCTGTTCGATTGCATTTCCCGATAGGATTGATACAATTCGCTTTTGGCTATTCGATATAGCCAGGAACCGAAAGGTACTCCCCGGTCTTCATACTTCGATAGATTTTTAATCGC
This sequence comes from uncultured Fluviicola sp., assembly GCA_965650615.1. Classification (GTDB taxonomy): domain Bacteria; phylum Bacteroidota; class Bacteroidia; order Flavobacteriales_D; family Crocinitomicaceae; genus Fluviicola. Next base: position 1,602 of record CBFGPJ010000171.1, read on the forward strand.
TTTGATAAAGACTTGTGAAGCAACATCGTGGGCTTGCTCCGGGTCTTCCATGCGTTGTTTCAAATAGCGAAGTATTGCATCATAATACTTGCGGTACAAAGGTTCGAATCTTGCCGGATCCTCCTTTGCCTGCATCACCCATACTTGCTCCTCCTGGAGAAGTTCCGGTGACTGGTGGAAATAGACATTAATTGCCATGGTATATTTGGATTTTGGGTTTGCATAATTTTTGCTTTGGGTATAACTAATATAACGGGATATTTTTCAATTTATTATCAAATCCGGAAAATGCAACGGCTTTTTTAACAGTTTTTCGACGAATAAGCCAATTAATCCTATCAATTAAGTAGAATTTTAAATTAGTCAACCATAGATGTGTCAGTCAATGTTCTTAAAAACGATTCCAATTGACTGATTTCCAATTCATTTAATACAAATGGTTTTATTATACCGGATTTATTGGAAAATGATACACCACCCTTCGCATAATGCTTAATCACCTCTTTTAGTGTTCGAAGACTGCCATCATGCATATACGGTGCCGTTAACGATACGTTGCGCAGACCCGGAACCTTGAAAGCTCCTTTCTCCTCTTCCAAACCATTAATCCGGTATCTTCCCTGGTCTGTTCCGTAATCATTGTAAAGTCCGTTACTTACTACGGCATAATTCGTGAAATCAGGTCCGGAATGACATTTGGTACAGTAAAGTTTACGGGAAAACAGAAGCCAGCCTGCTTTTTCATCCGCATTCAAAGCTGCCTGCTCTCCTGCTCTATACCGGTCAAACCTACTATTTCGGCTGATTAAAGACCGTTCATAAGTACTGATCGCCCGTGTGATTACATAAGCATCCAATTCCCGGTTGAAAAGTGATTTGGCAAGACGCCTGTAATTGGGATCTTTTGACAATTTATGCAGAACCTCTTTCATCGAACTTCCCATTTCCAGGTGATCCTGGATTGGCACGAGTATCTGCTCTTCCAGGGTTTTTACTTCCCCGTCGTACATATAGCTTTTGAAAAACGCACTATTGAAAAGGCTTGGAGCATTCCGCATGGCAACGGATCCGTTCACTCCACGACTTTTTGCCAGGCCGTCGGTAAATGCTTTGTGTGGTTTGTGACAACTGGCGCAGGAAATTTCATTATTACGGGACAAGCGCTTATCAAAGAATAAGCGTTTTCCGAAGGCAATTTTCTCACTTGTAATCGGATTGTCTTGCGGAAAGGGAATTCTCATCAGTCCGGATTTTGTTTCCGGCCCGGAACATCTCCACCCGATCATTAAAATCAGCAAAGACAGAAATAACAACTGTTTATTGAGTTTCATAACACCTTAGCTCCTAAGTTACTATGAAAAGGGGAATCTGCCTCAAAAACGATGTTTTATCAAACATTTTTTCGTCTTCAAAAGCAAAAGCTGCACTAATCCCGGATATCCGGGACTCTATCAAAAGCTACGCTTTTCCCAAATTATTTCCGCACTAATCCGTCAGCTGACGGATCGTAATTTCGTCTTCAAAAGCAACGCTTTTTCTTATTTTTTTCTGACGATATAAAGTATTTCAGTTTTCGCCAAACGGAATCGCTCAATCTCTTCATCTGAAATCGGATGATCCGCAAAAGCAATCTCTACTTCAAAACCTGCTTTTTCCAACCATTGCGGATAATCTTTTCCGAACAAACGCACGTGGTCTTTTTGCCAGAAATGTTTCTCACGCTCTTCGGGAGATGTGATACTCCAGTCCTCATAGGTTTCTTCCCGGTTCATGTCTTGCGGAACCTGCATAATCCCCCATGCTCCCGGAGCCATAACACGGTATAATTCTTTCATACACTGCAACGCATCGTCTACATGTTCCATTACGTGATTACAAAAAACAACATCAAAACGATTGTCTTCCAACGGTATTTTGTGCAGATCAAAATGCAGATCAGCGATAGGTGAAACCAAATCTCCTGTCAAATAATCCAGGTTCTTTTGGTTTTTAAATTTCTTATGAAAGCATTGTTCCGGTGCAATGTGAAGCACCTTCAGTTTGTCAGCAGTAAAAAAGTTACTTTCTCTTTTTAAATAAAGCCACATCAGACGGTGTCTTTCCAAGGTTAAATCGTAGGGACACAATACATTCTCCCGATGGGAAACCTCAGATCCATACGAAAGAAACTTTCTGAATTTTCGTTCACATACCGGGCATTCCACATTATTTCCCTGGTAAATTACCGGTGCGAAGAACTTAAAAATATAGCTTAAACGTATTAAAAGCGGCCTTGGCAATTTATTCAGAAGAAACTTGTATACTTTTTTCATAAAACAAAGTTAATAAACTCCCGAAATCACCCCACAATTCTTAAAAGAGTTCTCTTAAATTTGTAACTATGAAGAATTTTCTCCGATTACTTTCATTGTTCTCATTTACTCCATTTATCGTGAATTCACAAAATCAGTCGCAGTTTCCAATCGCAAAAGAAATACCCCAAGAGCTTACTAAGCACAACCACGTGCGGATTGATCCGTATTTCTGGATGAATGAGCGTGACTCAAAACCGGTATTGGACTATATTGCCGAAGAAAACACGTATTCAAAAGCATTCTTTGATCAAAAGCAACCCCTGATCAATACTTTTCTAACCGAATTCGATCAGCGGATCAATCCGGAGGAAACCAGCGCACCTTTTGAGATCCAGGGAAAAACTTTTCAATGGAGGCAAATTAAGGATAAGGATTACAGGCAATTGATCCTGATTGAAGGAAAAAAAGAATCGGTATACTTTGATGAAAACGAACTGGCAAAGGGTCACGAATATTATTCATTGGGTGATTTTTCCGTTTCTCCGAATAATGAATTACTCGCTTTTTCACAAGACAAGGTCGGCCGGCGGAATTACACTATCTCATTCCGGGAAAATAAAACCGGGAAAATCCTGAAAGAACAAATTCCGGGAACTGACGGCAGTATTTTATGGGCAAATGACAACCGGACGGTTTTCTATGTGAAGAAAGATCCGACCACTTTACGTGAATTTCAGATCTACAAACATGTCCTGGGAACAAGTAATTCAAAGGATGAATTGATTTACGAAGAAAAGGATGAACGTTTTTATGTATACATCACAAAGACACTGGACAAAAAATTCATCCTGATCCATTCCGTGAGCAGCACCAGTTCGGAAACCTGGATGATCGAAGCCGATAAACCTGCGGAAAAAGCCCGTTGTTTCCTGAAACGGGAAAAAGACCATTTGTATGAAGTTCACCACCACGAAACGGGTTTTTACATTTTGACCAATCAAAACAGTCCGAACAGGAAACTGGTATTTTCCAAATCCGTTCCGGTTTCTGTTGAAAGTTGTGAAGTATTGATTGCACACGATGAAGCCATCTATTTGGATGAAGTAGAAGTTTTTAAAACCTTTCTTGCGGTTCAATCCCGAAAAATGGGAAGGACCGAGATCTCAGTCGGGAAACTCAACGCAACGGATTTCTCCAAAATCTCCATGCCGGAAGAAGTGTACGAACTGAATTTCAGCTTTAATGAGAATTACGAATCCAAAGTGGTGAATTACCATTACACTTCTTTGACCAGTCCAAGTACAATCTATAAATACCATGTCGACGACAAAACTTCCCAATTATTTTTCCAGAAAACATTGATCGATAAAAATTTCCATTCGGAAAACTATGTTTCGGAGCGGGTTTGGGCTACTGCAAACGATGGGCAGAAAATCCCGATTTCCATTGTCTATAAAAAGGGAATTGATTTGAAAAAAGCACCACTTCTACTCTATGGTTACGGAAGTTACGGTGTGACTATTCCAGCAGCATTTTCAGCAACGCGCATCAGTTTATTGGACAGAGGTTTTGTTTTTGCGATAGCTCACATACGCGGAGGAAAATTCCTGGGTGAAAACTGGTACCGGGATGGTAAGTTAAATCACAAACGAAATACATTTACAGATTTCATCAACGCTGCTGAATGGATGGCATTGAAGGGATATTGTGATCCGAATTCCATTTATGCACAAGGTGGAAGTGCCGGCGGTTTGCTGATGGGAGCTGTAACCAATATGGCACCATATCTTTTTAAAGGAGTGATTGCCCAGGTTCCATTTGTCGATGTTGTTTCTACCATGCTTGATGAAAGTATTCCTCTAACCGTAGGCGAATACGAAGAATGGGGAAACCCGAACGAAGAAGATGCGTATTGGTATATGTTGAGTTATTCTCCATATGATCACATTAGAAAAACGGATTACCCGGCGATGCTGATCACAACAGGTTATCACGACTCACAGGTTCAATATTGGGAACCTCTGAAATGGGTGGCAAAACTGAGAAAACACCACACGGGGACTGCTCCGATCCTGTTCGATTGTACCATGAGTGCAGGACATGGCGGAGGTTCAGGCAGGTCAACTGAACGACTGGAAGTTGCAAAAGAATTCGCATTTTTGTGTTCTATACAAGGGATCAATGAGTAAAATTTGGTTTCTCATATCGTTTTTAAGTGTATTTGCATTTTGCGCTCAAAGTCAGGATGCAGATAGTTTATTACCGTATCAGAAATACAAAAACAGGCTCGTTCTCTACTCGGATTTTGGTTGGAGTACCGCACCGATGTCCATTTCATATCCTTTTTCGGATGAAATTAAACGGGTGAAATTCCGCAATAACTTCAACCCGGTACTTGGCTTTGGTTTTTCCTACAAATGGATGTCTTTACGATTCGGGATCACTTTACCGAATTCGGTCCGTTCCAAGAATAAATTCGGGAAAACGAAATACTACGACCTGGGTTTCGACTTCAGCTTCAAGAATATGTATTTTGATGTCGACTGGCATTTGTACCAGGGATATGCGATGAAAAATGCGGACCGCTGGAACGACACAATCAGTCCGGATGAACCAAACCTGATCCGGGAGGATATCAATGCGGCCAGTTTTTCCATCAATGCATGGCAATTCTTCAAGAATGATTTCAAAATGGCTGCTTTCAGGGGAAAAACAGCTTCTTACCATAGAGATGTCAGA
>CBFGPJ010000172.1:0-6595 GCA_965650615.1 uncultured Fluviicola sp.
ATAGTAATAGTTTTTTCATAGTAGAAGTGTTAATGTGCCGCAATTTAGAACACAGACTTCTAATTTCCAAACTTGTTAGTTTGTTAACATATTCAACTACAAATCTTTACGATTCAAACGAAACAAGGCAATGGCATAGAACATCCCCATGAATAGTAATGACAATACCGCAACCTGCCACATATCTAATATGTAAAACTCTCGCTGGTGTTTCGGGTCGGGATTGCTCATTAAAATCTCCCGGAAGAAAGGTAATGGCGTTAGTTTTGAAATGTTGTTCATTGGCATAAATGCATAAACTGATTCCGGCAAGAAAATACCGACCACCACTTCCACGAACAACACCCCGTAAAACAGGACGATCGTCACGGCAGGACGAGTCAAAAGTACTGACAATAAGAAAGCCAATCCGAAATAACAAAGTGTTTGGATAAAAAACAGGCCGATGTAATGTATATTAGTATACCAATCCAGTCCTTTGCCTTGAGACAATCCGAAAATTGTTCCTACGATAAAAACATAAGCCGTAGCTACCAAGGAAAGAAAAAGGATCACAATAAACTTGGATGCGATCACTTGTCTTTTAGTTAACCCGTCAATGATATGCTGTCTCAATGTGCGATTAGAAAATTCATTGGTAGCAAGGATGATCACCACTACCGCAAGCAGTAGGTTGAAGTAGCTGCCTGTATAGGTTATCAGGTTCCAGATATTCGGAAAAGAGAACATGGTCTCCGAATTGGGGAATAGGTGCAGTTCCTTATTTAGGCGCTCAAAAAATGCGTTCATTCCCAATAATGCCAACGGAATCAAAGCCATGTAAATTACCAGGATAACCTTAACTGAAGTGAGTTTCTTGATTTTGATCCACTCGATCTGAATTAACTTTTTCATGCTTCGATATGACTTAAGAATGATTGTTCCAATGATTGTTTCTTCACGAAAATCTCTTCGCAGTAAATATGCGCTGATGCAAGCTTTTTGTTGATTTCCAAGCTGCTTAGGTTGCTGGTAAATTCTATGAGTGAATCCTGCTCGTCAACCACGCGCAAAAGATCCATTCCCAACAACTCTTTAATCCTTGGAAGCTCACCACTTCTGATAAAAATATGTTCTTTATCTTGGATGATCTCTTTCAATTTTCCTTCACGAATCATGTTTCCCTTACGCATGATGATCACATCAGTACAGATCTTCTCCATTTCGTCGAGGATATGTGAAGCTACCACAATCGTTTTTCCTTCTTCTTTCAATCCAAGAATTATACGGCGTACATCTACGATACCCATCGGATCGAGACCATTGGTAGGTTCATCCAAAACCAGCACTTCCGGGTCAGAAAGCAAAGCAGCTGCGATGGCTAATCGTTGTTTCATTCCCAAGGAATAAGTCTTGAACTTCGATTTTGCCCGTTCAGACAGTTCCACTTTTGCCAGAGCACTTTCAATTGCAGGTATTGGATCTGGAATTTCCTTGATCTTAGCAACGATCTTCAGGTTGTCGATCGCATTCAGATACGGGTAAAAATTCGGGGTCTCCAAAAGTGCACCTATTCGTTTGCGATTGGCAGCTTCCATTCCGTTTCCGAACCAGGAAAAAGATCCATTGTTTGCCTTCAGGATTCCCAGCAGGATCGCAAGTGTAGTAGTTTTACCGCTTCCGTTTGGCCCAAGGATCCCGAAGATCTGTCCACGTTCCACCTTAAAAGAAATGCCCTTTACAGCATCCACTTTTTTATATTTCTTGGATAAATTATCTACCTCTAAAACAATCTCTGACATACGCTGGATTTTGAATCAAATCTAATTAATATTCGTTTCCATAGACAAAAAAGGATACGTGAGTGGTAAAAATCAATTGGATATCGGTGATAAACTAATTTGATCAGCGCAAAACAGTAGGGGCGGAAAATTTTCCGCCCCTACTGTTTTATAATTATCGTTTGCTTTTAAAAAAGTCAAGCATCAACTGGGAACACTCGTTCTCCAAAGGCCCTTTACTGACAACCGTTCTTGGGTGGTACAATTCATTTTGGAAACGCCCCGCCCCTCGTTTTTCATCACGCGCTGCAAAAATGATCTTATCCAGTTGCGACCAGTAAAGCGCTCCGGCACACATTACACAAGGTTCGATCGTTACATAAAGCGTACAATCTTTCAGGTATTTCGCTCCCAGATATTCGGAAGCAGCCGTAATTGCCTGCATTTCTGCGTGTGCAGTTACATCGTGGAGCCGTTCCGTGAGGTTGTGTGCCCGGGCAATGATCTGATTATTTACAACCACAACAGCACCAACCGGGATTTCACCCAATTCGAAAGCTTTTTGTGCTTCCATATACGCCTGGCGCATGAAATACTCGTCGTTGTAAGGAGAGATCATTTGTTATTTCCCGAATTGAACTTCAAAGGTTTTTGTCCAGTATTTCCCGGTCATGTACGTTTTGTTCGTCAGCTTATTGTGTGCAATTCCGTTCAGAACATCTCCGGAACCTTTTCCGCGAATAATTAATTCGTTTGCATCGATTTCCTGTAACACACGCCCGGTTGTCGGTTCAATTACCAATACGGTTCCCGTTGTATATACATTCGCATAGATCTTTCCATCGATGTACTCCAATTCATTCAGGTTCGTTCTCGGGCCTACATTATCATATACCTCAATCACTTTCGTTGCCTGGAATGACTTCGGATCACGGAAAGTAATACGCTCCGAACCATCTGACATGATAATGGATTTTCCATCATTGCACAATCCCCAACCCTGACCAACGTACGTAAACTCATTTTTAAGTACCATGGTTTTCTTATCGTAAACAAAGCACTTGCTGTTTTGCCAGGTAACCTGGTACACCAAATCTCCCAAAATGGTAATTCCTTCACCAAAATAAGTGGCATCCAATCCGTTCTTAGGGTCCATAAACGCACCTGTTTGCAAAGAAACCGGCCCGATCAGTGTTTTCCCCTGCTGGCCCGGATCTCCGGTCCCTTCATACAATTGGTTTCCATCGAATTCATATCCTTGCGTGTAGTTTTCCGGGTTATGCGGAAGTTCATTGACGATCTTCACGAACAGTAATTCAGGAGCGATATCTGAAGTAACACGAACAATTGCAGAATTTTCCAATACGGTCCCGTCTTTAAAAGTAGATCGAAGGACCAATGATCTGGAACCCACACCATAATAATCGGTTTTCAAAGCAACCGTTCTTGTTTGGGCTTTTGGATTATTCCAGGTTTCAAAGACCGAATCATTGTAAAGCAATTCTACTTTAGCCAAGCCTTCGGGAATCCGGAACTTAATTGGAATATCTTCACCATATTTCGCCTGGGGATCACCCGGAAGTTCAAATTTTGCCATTTCAAGTTCTTCCGAATCACCTCCGGATTTCATCAAAGGAACGATGATAAAAGCTGCAAGGACCAAAAGGAGGAGTACAATGATCCCGTATCTTCTTTTCATATTAAATGAGTTTCAAAATGTCTGAAGCACTTATCCCGTTATGGGTTTCCGAATAAATGACTTCGTGGTTACTAATGAGAATTGCCTGTGGAGACTGGTGTTGCACTTTTGTCAGTTCTTCAATCTCATTGGACAAGGGCCGGTATGCCAATAAATCCAGGTAAACACAAGTTGCTTTCTCCGGATCCATATTATTTTCAAAACGGTTGAGTGCCATGGAGGAAATACTGCAACGTGTACTGTGTTTAAACAACAGAACAGGTTTCATTTCCGATGAGTCCAATAATTCCTGTAATTGTTCCGAACCGGTCAGTTTTACCCACGGAAATTCGGCTTTTTGTTTGCTTGAAAAAAGTCCCATCAGAAATTCACTCCTTTAAATTGTTTCAAGAAGCGCACATCATTCTCTGAATACAGTCTCAGATCATTTACGCGGAATTTCAATTGGGCAATGCGCTCAATTCCCATTCCGAAAGCAAAACCGGTGTAAGTTTCCGAATCAATCCCGGAAGCTTCCAGTACATTCGGATCAACCATTCCACAGCCCAGGATCTCAAGCCAACCGGTATACTTGCATACATTACACCCTTTCGAGTTGCAAATGGTACAGGAAACATCCACTTCGGCACTCGGCTCGGTGAACGGGAAATAGGATGGTCGTAAACGGATCTTTGCCTTATCACCGAATAAGGATTTTGCGAAATAATCAAGGGTCTGTTTCAAGTCGGCGAAAGAAACATTTTTATCAATATACAGGCCTTCTACCTGGTGAAAGAAACAGTGTGCACGTGCTGAAATTGCTTCATTGCGATACACTCTTCCGGGAGAGATCGTTCTGATCGGAGGTGTAGAGGATTCCATTACACGCACCTGGACAGATGAAGTATGTGTTCTCAACGCCATTTCACGCTCGCCTTTTTCAATGAAGAACGTATCCTGCATATCCCTTGCCGGGTGTTCCGGCGGGAAATTCAACGCTGAGAAATTGTGCCAGTCATCTTCAATTTCCGGTCCTTCGGAAACAGAATAACCGATGCGCTCAAAAATAGCGATGATCTCACTTCGAACAATCGAAAGCGGGTGTCTTGCACCCAATGCGATCGGCTCTGCCGGGCGTGTTACATCCACATCCGAATCTGAACCCTGCACATTTTCCAGACTTTCTTTGGAAAGCATCCATTTTTCTTCAGCTAAGATCCGTAAGCCGTTTAAAAGCTGTCCTACTTCCTTCTTTTCTTCATTCGGAACATTCTTTAACTCACCGAAAAGATTCTTTAATTCTCCTTTGGAACCCAAAAAGTGAATCCGGAATGCTTCGACAGAATGGAGGTCTGTTACGGCATAATTTTCAATAGCTTCCTTAGCTGCAGCGATTTGCTCTTTCATTCTTTTAATCCAACCTTTTTACTTTCTAAACGTCTATTCAAAAAAAAATTACCGGAAATGTAACTTTTTCTTTTAATTTGATGTTTAAAAACATACTTTTTCGAGCAACGAAGTTACGAAATTGTAGAGAATCAGATTATAAACGCAATAAAGATTATATTTACATCGAAATAAAAACAGCACTATGAACAAATTGGTACGTAATATTGGATATTTCTCCTTGCTTTCAATACTTCTCGTATTGTCTTCCTGCAAGAAAGATCCTTCTATATTAAAGGTTTTCGTACGTTCAACGAATAACGAGTTGGTTAACAATGCAAAAGTTGTCATTATCGGGGATGTGAACTCTGACCCGGCAACTCCTGAATATGTGGATACGGTTCAAACGAACTCATCCGGTTTTGCATATTTTGACATGGAAGCGTTCTTCAGTAAACTTGGTAAGAAAGAAACTACCGGTTACTTCGACGTTTTGGCAAAGAAAGATTTGGAGGAAGGAAGTGGATATATCCGCTGCAGAGCCCATATCACCAATGTATTAACAATCTATTTCGAATAACAAAATGAATACACTTATTAAAACGGCATTTTTCGGAGCACTTGTTATTGGAATAGGTGTGGTTTTTTCCTCTACAGGCTGTAGAAAGAAGAAAGATACCACCGCTAAGATCTATGTTTTGGATGCCAACAACCAACGAGTAGCGGGTGCGCAAGTGGTATTGAAGGGTGAATCAACAGTTCCGAATTCTCCGCCGGTTGTTCTTTTCGACACCACATTGAGCGACGGTTCGGGTATTGCTTCTTTTAACTTCAATGATGTTTACCAATTAGGACAAGCGGGTGTAGCTGTTCTGAATATTGAAGCAAGAAAAGATGCGCTTTCCGGTGAAGCAATTATTAAAATTGAACAGGAAGAGGAAAACGAAGAAACGGTGTTTATCCAGTAAATTCTATCTCTCAGATACTGAACCCTGACTTCACTTTGGTGAACGTCAGGGTTTTTTATTCATACAAACTTCAAAAAGGAACATCCGGAACTCACTTTTATTCATTTCAAACCGGTGAATCTGTTTTTATATAAGACATTGCAGCTATAAAAATTAGCGCACTATGTTATCACGATCCATTTTGACCCTCGCTATCGGAGCAGCAATTCTAAGTATCGGTTCTTGCAGAAAGAAAGAGGATACGATTGCCAAGATTTATGTGCTGGACCAAAATAACAGTCGTGTGGCAGGTGCAACGGTTGAATTAATCGGAGAAGAAACCGGTGAACCGGGTCATGGTTCCATCAGGGATCCGAAAGTAGCAACGACTAATGAGCAAGGTGAGGCCACATTCAATTACAACGATATCTATCAGTTGGGGCAGTGTGGCGTCGCCGTATTTAAAATAAAAGCAAGCTTGGGTGGTGCCGTTGGAAACGGCATCATCAAAGTTGAACAGGAAGAAACGACGGAAGAAACGGTTTTTATTCAATAAAAACACATTATAAACACGTAGGGGCTGATTAATCGCGCCCCTACGTGTTTAATGTCATACGGTTATTCCGTCAATTCGTATTTGTAATTCTTTCCTTTCTGAATCGCAGGGATTCCCTCCTTCAACCACAAAGGTTCAGGTTTGTTCAACAGGTAGAAATCAAAGAACTGGCGCATCCGGATACTCAAATCCATTCGGTTGGCAGGTTTCATCAAGTTGTGATCATCTCCATTATAGTTCAATAACCAAACCGGTTTTTGCAAACGAC
>CBFGPJ010000173.1:0-6589 GCA_965650615.1 uncultured Fluviicola sp.
TTGAAAAGCTATATGATCGATCGCCTGAAATCAACACTTACAGATGTTAGTTTCCACGGAGAAACAGCACCGGAAAAAAGTTTGTATACGGTTTTAAATGTCTGTTTACCCCCTACGGAAAAATCCGGAATGCTTTTGTTTACACTTGATTTGAAAGGTGTGGCTTGTTCCGGTGGTTCTGCATGTTCTTCAGGAGCAACAAAAGGTTCTCATGTACTGGAAGGAATCCAGGCAGATAATTCCCGTCCGAATGCGCGCTTCTCCTTCTCAAGATATACGACCAAAGAAGAAATTGACTTTGCCATAGAACAACTCGAAGCAATCTACGAAAAGGTGTTGGTTTAAACCAAATTCAAAAAATGCTATCTTACAAGAGATTTTACTTTTGAATTGAGATGAAACATACCCTACTTTTATTAATATGCTTCCTTGGCTTTTCAAGCTTGAGAGCACAAACTTACTTTCCTCCCCTTACCGGAACAACCTGGTCTACGACTGATCCGGCAACGCTTGGCTGGTGTCAGGATTCTATCGACAACATGTACAACTGGCTGGAAGCATCCGATTCAAAAGCATTCATGGTATTAAAGGATGGAAAAATTGTTTTGGAAAAATACTTCGGAACCTTTACCGCAGACAGTTTTTACGTCTGGAACTCGGCTGGAAAGACCTTAACAGCTTATGCTGTCGGTATTGCACAATACGAAGGATTCCTGGATATTGATGATCCTACCAGTGATTATTTGGGAACCGGCTGGACCAGTTTGACCATTCCACAGGAAAGTGCAATTACAATCAAACATCAATTGACCATGACCTCCGGTTTGGACGACGATGTACCAGATATTCATTGCACGGATCCGGCTTGTTTAATTTACAAAGCAGCTCCCGGAACACGCTGGGCTTACCATAACGGCCCCTATACTTTACTGGATTCAGTCATTGAATCAGCCACAGGAATGACTTTGAATGCCTGGGTCAATCAAAAAATCTCTTCCAAAATCGGATTGACCGGCTTGTACCTTCAAATTGGATACAACAATATTTTTGCTTCAAAAGCTCGCGGAATGGCACGTTTCGGATTGTTACTTTCACAGGATGGCTACTGGAACGGAACTCCGGTCCTTCCCGATGTGACCTATCTGAATGAAATGCGGAACAGCAGCCAAACATTAAATAATTCTTACGGATACCTGACCTGGTTAAACGGAAAGGCTTCCTTTATGATCCCACAATCCCAGTTTGTTTTCCCGGGAGAATTATGTCCTAATGCACCTGCTGATATGTATGCTGCAGAAGGAAAAAATGGTCAGATCATTAATGTAGTGCCATCGGAAGGGTTGGTTTTGATCAGAATGGGAAGTACAATGGGAAACAGCCTGGTTGGAACCCAATACAACGATACCATCTGGCAATACATGAACCGTTTAACGTGTGTCGCCGGGGTGACTGATCAATCAGTGGAAATGATTCAAATTTCACCAAATCCGACAAATGGGTTAATTCATATTTCTGACCTGTCCGGAACTGAAGAATTTGAACTAAAAAACCAGCAGGGACAATCCATTCCGTTTCAACAGATTGGAAACGAAATCTCTTTGAAGAATTTACAAGCAGGAGTTTATTTTCTCACAATTCGTAAAGAAAATCACGCAAAAACTTTCCAGGTCATACGCAATTAGTAAAAAAATGCGCTAAATTTAGCCTATGTCCGACGTAAAAAGACATATTCTAATTATGAGTTCCTGGTTTCCTACACGCGTAGATCCGTATGCAGGGAATTTTGTAGAACGTTTTGCGCACTTGCTTTCAGATACGTATGAAGTCACGGTACTTCATACAATGGGCGACAAAAATTGCAGTTCCATAGAGGTAGATGACCAGCAAACAGATAACCTTCGGATTATCCGAATCTATCATCGCATTTCCAAGAACCGTTTCGTTCATTGGTGGCTTCAGCGAAAAGCTTTGCGGAAAGGATTGGGGTTGCTGGACCATATTGACCTGATCTTTGCACATGTCTTTCTTCCCAGAGCGATGCAATTTGCACGGGTACAACGTTATTTCCACGCTCCATTAATTGTGATGGAACACGGTTCCTATTACCGTAAAAAGTTATTCAAAAGTTTTATTTCCCTTCATCAGCAGGTCATTAAGCGCGGAAGCAGACATGCCAGTGAAATTGTTGCCGTTTCAAATGTATTGAGAACAGATATGAAGCCCTTCTTCCCTACCACAAAGATCCAGGTCATTCCCAATTTTGTAGATGAAGATCTGTTTACATTAAGAGATACGAATCCGCTTCACCGGACAAAATTCATACACATTTCAACGCTGGATAAAAATACCAAGAACCCGGATTTGCTTTTTGACGGTTTTTTAAATGCGTACCTGGAGTCCGGAAAGAAGATCAGCTTAACCATTGTTTCCGATCAAAACACGGATGAATGGGAAAAATGGCTGAAACTAAACAGTTGCAAAGATGCCATCAAATTTGTTGGTCCTTGTGAATGGGAAGAGATCAGTCAATTATTAAGGGAACACGATGCCCTGATCCTGACATCGGAATATGAAACATTCAGCATTGTTATTGCTGAAGCATGGTTGACCGGAACCCCCGTTATTTCAACACCAGTTGGGATTGCTGCAAATATGACAGAAGCACTCGGCATTAAAATCCAAAATAATAACATCGCAGAACTAAAACATGCTATTTTGGACATGATGAACGGAAAATACCAATTTGATAAGGATTTCCTGCGTTCTTTCGGCATGCAATTTTCGAAGGAAAGCGTCAAAAACCAATTAATCGAATTGTTTAATAAGCACTTTATTATTTATGAATAATTAAAAGGGGCTTCGGCTACGCTCAGCCTCCTTTTAATAGGCGTGCCAAATTAAGTTGAACGGAGCCGAAGGCAACTTCTCAAAAAATGGACAAAAAAGCACTCTTCGAAAGCATTTCAGAAACAATTACCGGGAAAATTTCTAACCTGCAGGCAGATATAGCCGATTTGCAAAAGGGAATTGCCGAAGACAGTAAAAGTTCTGCCGGAGACAAATTTGAAACCGCGCGGGAAATGGCCCAACAGGAACTTGGAAAGTTAAGCACCCAATTAAACGAACAACAGCGACTAAAAAGTTTGCTTGCAAATCAATCCACGGATAAGAAGAACGCTATTCAGACAGGAGCGCTTGTACAAACAAATAAAGGAACATTTTTAATCGGGATTCCGATAGGGAACTATTCCTTCAATGCAAAAACCATTGTTGGGATTGGGTTGGGGGCACCGCTTGGACAATTGTTACTGCATAAAAAAGAAGGTGACCAGGTTTCCTTTAACAACCGGCAATTTATTATTGAAGAAATTTACTGAAATAAGTAGTATTTTTGAGCTGAAACAAAATCCTTTTAGTCATTATTAATTTAATGTTAAGTGACTTTATAATTTGTTTACACAAGCCTCACAATCCAATAATTTTACACTTAATTTAGAATAATCTTGTAGCAGTTCCTTTGTGGCAAAATTAAAGCTATGAAGATATTTCTTTCCGTTGTTGCATTATTGATAGCAGGTTTTGCGTTTTCGCAAGATAAAAGCACCGGAGTAATTCAAGGAAAAGTAATCGATTCTGAAACCGGGGAAGGACTTCCTTCTGCACAGGTTGAATTGGTTGAACAAACAAAACGAATCCTGTCTGACATCGAAGGTATTTACAATTTCGACAAACTGGAAAAAGGAACTTACTCAATTAAAATTGTGTATGCCGGAATGCCAACTCAAATTGTAAATGGAATCCAGGTTAAATCAGGAGAAGTTACCAACATTGACGTAGTCATGTCGCCACCGAGTGAAGACAGTACTTCTATCGGTGAGATTGTTGTATCTGCAAAACGTATTACCGACACAGACCAGGGAGTTGTATTGGCGCAAAAAAACGCAATCAGCGTTGGTGATGTCATGTCCAGCCAGTCGATTCAAAAATCTACTGCAAGTAATACCAGTGATGTATTGAAAATGGTCAGTGGCGCAAGTATCCAGGACAATAAATTCGCGGTAATCCGTGGTTTGAACGACCGATATAACGCTGCATTCCTGAACGGGTCTCCGCTTCCAAGTTCGGAAAGCGACAGAAAGGCATTCTCATTCGATATGTTCCCATCCAATATGCTGGATAACTTAACAATTACCAAGTCAGCTACTCCAGACCAACCGGCAGAGTTTGCGGGTGGATTGATCCAGATCAATACGAAAAGTATTCCTGAAAAGGATTTCGTTTCATTCCAGGTCGGAACAGGAATCAATACCATTACGACATTTAAAGACCGTACTTCCTATAAAGGTGGAAAAATGGACTGGTTAGGTATCGACGACGGAACACGTGCAATTCCTTCTGCGGTTCCTGCATACGGGAAATATCCGTTAAACATTCACGACCAGGCAAAAGTGGCCAAAGAAGTATCTACGAATTGGGCTACAACGGACAGTAAATTCTTGCCGAATTTAAGTGTTCAGGCTTCTGCAGGTTTCAATAAGAAATTCGGGAAAGATCCGTTAAATCAACGTGAGTTCGGAATGATTGCAGCTTTGACTTACAGCAGAAGCTTCAGTTACAACGAAACCGTTCGTCGTGGTTACTCAAACAGTACGGACCCTAATTCCGTTCAAACCACACAAATTGATTACGATTACCTGGACCGCAATAATGTAACCAACTTATTGGCAGGAGCCTTAATGAACTTCGCTTTCAAGATCAATCAAAGAAATACGATCAATTTCAAGAATATTTACAGTATCAACTCTTCCGATAAATTGATCAACAGAACAGGGGAAATTAACCCCTTGGAGTCTAATCCGAACTTATTGAGATCAAATGCGCGCTGGTTCACTTCTGACCAGGTTTATTCCGGACAATTGGAGGGACAACATGGTTTGAGAGCTAAAGGATTTAAAGTAAACTGGTTGGCAGGATACAGCAATGTTCACCGTTCCGTTCCTAACTTGAGCCGTTCGATATACACACGTAACAAAAATATTATCGACCCGACAGATCCGAATCCGAAAGACACCATGTATGTGGCAAATATTTCATTCACGAATGTTGGCCCGAGCTACGGAGGTGGGATGTTCTTCTCAGAAAACAGAGAAAGTTCCATTAACGAACGCCTGGACCTGACTTATGGAACTGATTTGTTCGGAAAATTCAAAAGTGAATTCAAGATCGGTGTTTACAACCAGATCCGTACAAGAAAGTTTGAAGCACGTCAGCTTGGATATACACGATATGGTGTAACCGGAGGAAATGTAGTATTTGATGAAAGCTTGCTATACCTACCGGAAGACCAGATCTTCTCTTCTGAGAACATGGGGTTAATTGAAGAAGGAACCGGTGGAAATCCCGGAAAAGGAGGTTTCAAACTAACAGACGGAACAAAATTCTCTGACAAATACGATGCACAATCAGTATTAAATGCTGCATATCTTCAATTAGATAACCGATTCGGAAGATTCCGTTTCATTTATGGTGTACGTGCTGAATATTTCCAGCAAGAATTGAATGCATTAAGAGATAACAATTCGGAATTGAAGATCAACACCAAAAAATTAGATGTCCTTCCTTCGATCAATGCTATTTTTGAAGCAAACAAAAAGACCAATGTTCGTTTAAGCTACTCTCAAACATTGAACAGACCGGAATACCGCGAACTTGCTCCATTTGCATTCTTTGATTTCACTACAAACTTCGTAGTTTCAGGAAATGACACATTGAAACGTGCCTTGATCCACAACCTGGACTTGAGATATGAAACATTCCCGGGAAGAGGTCAATTGTTATCGGCAACTATTTTCTACAAAAACTTCATCAACCCGATCGAACAAAAATCCCGTCCGGATGTGGTCAATGAAATTTCATTCCAGAATGTACCTTCAGCGACAAACTACGGTTTGGAATTGGAAGCACGATCATTGGTCTCAACAATCTTCGGACTGGATACTTCTTCATTCTTTGATGATTTGACCGTGTATTCTAACTTATCTGTTATCCGTTCAAAAGTAGACGTTTCAAGCGTTGCGGGAAGTGTTGCAGATTCAAGACCACTTCAAGGTCAGTCTCCTTATGTTTTCAATGCAGGGATCCGTTATGACAACTTACGTAACCAATGGGGAGTTTCATTAAATGTGAACCGTGTGGGACAACGTATTTCTATTGTAGGAAACGTAAACGAACCTGATCTATGGGAACAGGCAAGAACTTTCCTTGATCTGCAGATCACCAAATCGTTTATGAAAGGCCGGGCTCAGTTCAAATTGAACATCCAGAACATTCTTGCTCAAGACCAGGTTTTCTACCAAAACAGTTCTACAGCAAGATCAGAGGCAAAGGGAGTCAACGGATTCTTCAACACAATTTTTGTTGGAGACAAGAACAACCAGAAAGGATACGACGAAGATATTGATCAACAAGTATGGAGAACAAACTTCGGAAGAACGTTCAGTGCTTCCGTGAGCTTCAGACTGTAAGATCAAACAACGCCTGAGAGGCCATCAGTCAGCTGACTGATGGCTTTTCTTTTTTATGGATAACG
>CBFGPJ010000174.1:0-6572 GCA_965650615.1 uncultured Fluviicola sp.
TTTTTGCTGTGAATTCAACGACTCCACCTTTCATTTCGGCAGTGTCGGCATAAAACAGCTTAGAACCATAATATTTTGTCAGGAAAACTGTTGTGTCTTTCGCTCCGTCTACTTTGAAGCGCAATTTTTGACTGAATCCAAAAGTTGATACAAGCAGCAAGGCAATTACTAGAAGTTGTTTCATGTTTGAGTTTTTATTTTTTATCATGACGTAGCAAATTTAATAAAGTCATTGGTTTAACAGAAAATTAACCATTGTTCTGTTCGTAAATTCCCTTGCGGGCACTCAGGTATGAAGCCAGTGCAAATAAGGAATAGGCGAAAACCAATGCAAGGATGCTAAGCAGACTTAAATTGGTGTCGATATATAATCCTCCTGACTCAAATACCGAATCTAAAATTAGCTTAAATCCGATGAAAGTAATGAGGCTGAGAATCCCAATTATTCCAAAAACTTTCGAAAAATAGACGAAGAAATTCTTTACCAGCGTGTTAGGGTGATGACCCAAACGCATGAGTGTTCGGACTTCGTATAAATTTTTACTCAACAACAATTGTAAGTATTGGATTAAAACCAATCCTGATAAGAAAACTGCAATGATTGAGATACCCAATACGACCAGGATCAGGGTTCCGACCATACTTTTTAAACGTCCAACAATTACTTGTGCATTTTTGGACTCCAGGTGTTTTTCTTTCAGCATTTGTTCTACCAGCCCGAATTCGTTTTCTTTTCCTGAAATCATGATCTGTGTGATCTTCTGTTCCGCATCCGGTGCAAAACGATTGTTTGCCCAATTCATGAAACTTTGTGGTACCAACACGGAAGGGACTTCGTTCGTGAAACCGATAATCCGGCACGAAATGTATTCCTTCATGGTGTCATTCATCAATGCAAATTTGAATTTGATATCCATTGCCAGTTCATCACTGACTTGAGGAATTCCTGCAGAACTCATATAGGTATTCAACATTACCAGGAAATCACGGGGCATGATCATGGGAACAAGCGTGTCACCTTCTTTCCAGTGCCATTTATCCGATTTGACATCTAAAAAGTCCTGGTCAACGGTTTGAATGAAAATGTTTCCTCTGAACCGCGGAACTGCAGGATCTGCTGTTTCAATGGAGACGGTGAAGTTGTTTGCTTCTACCGGTTTTACATCCAAAATGAACGGTTCCTTTTTTATTTGTTCAATCTCACTCAAAGAGAAATCGGTTTTAGCGATGTTCAATGTACTGAAATTGGATACTTTCTTTTGAACAATGATGGTGTTCGGTCCCAATATTTCTGCACCTTTTCCAAAATCATTGACTTTGATCAGGTAATGAATGGAAGTGATCAAAAAAGTCATTCCCAAAAAAGCTCCGATAACGGCAATCACCAATTGACGTTTATCCTGGTATTGAAATAATAACTTGCGTAACATGGCTCAGAGCTTTAATTCGTAATCGTAAGAGAAACGGTTGTCGTCATCCAGAGAGGTCAGAACAAAACCTGCTTTTTGCCTGTTGCATTCCGCATCAATCATAGCAAGACAGCGCAAACTATTGCGCTCATCCAGATGAGAAAAGGGTTCGTCGAGGACCAGCCAATTGAATGGCTGACATAATGAACGGACAATTGCTACACGCTGCTGTTGACCCATAGATAACAATCCGCATGGATCATTCCATTTATGGTCAATTTCCAGCTCGGTCAACATAGCTTTTATTTCAGACTCTGTTTTGAAATCAGTCAATTGATTTTTCAGGTGTAAGTTCTCGGCAACGGTCAACTTGTGGAAAAGCTGCAAGTCCTGGAATACGGTTGAGATTTTACGTTGGCGGATCTCCACCCATTCATCCACCGAAAAAGTTTTTATATCACGCCCATCGTAGAGAATGGTCCCGTCATAATCTTTCCGGATCCCGAATACTGTCATGGAAAAAGTGGATTTTCCTTTTCCGGAAGATGCATTCAGGAGGATCTTTTTGCCGGATTCAAGTTGTGCGCTGTTTCCCCAGATACTGTCACTGCCATGTTGAATGGATGCGAGCGGGAAGGGCATAACCTGATTAAATTGAATGTTCATCTTAGCTAGTTTTCGATCTCAATTTCAAATATCATTCCAAGATTACAAGATATTACTTTTCAACTATTTGAAGAATTTCTTTGCACATTTCATCGGTAGGTTTTGCATCCAGCCAAATCGTTTCCGGATGTTTTTTGAACCAGGTCATTTGCCGCTTGGCGTAATTCCGTGTGTGTTGCTTGATTTTTGAAATACAGGTTTCCAAATCGGTTTCACCGTCCAGATAATCGAACACTTCCTTGTACCCAACCGTCTGAAGTGCTGTCAGGCTGCGGTATTGTGCAACGCTTTTTACTTCTTCGATCAAGCCGGCTTCGATCATTTGATCTACGCGTAAATTGATCCGTTCGTATAATAGTTCTCTCGGGTGATTGATCACAAAGCGAATAACCTGGAAAGGCCGCTTCGGAAGCTCATTTTTTCGCCAGTTACTAAAAGGAAGATTGGTCAGGCGAATAACCTCCAGGGCTCTCAGGATGCGCATGGGATTTTGCTTGTCAACCTGCTGATAAAATTCCGGATCCTTTTCGCTCAA
This sequence comes from uncultured Fluviicola sp., assembly GCA_965650615.1. Taxonomy (GTDB): domain Bacteria; phylum Bacteroidota; class Bacteroidia; order Flavobacteriales_D; family Crocinitomicaceae; genus Fluviicola. Next base: position 2,611 of record CBFGPJ010000174.1, read on the forward strand.
TTCCTGCAATAAGGGCTCAATTCCTGTTTCTTCCAGTTCTTTTCTCAAAACAGTTTGAATACCCGCATCGGTGGGAATCGAATCAAGCCCGATGCAGAATGCGTCAATAAACATTCCGGAACCGCCAACCAGGATTAATTTCGGATAATGTGCCAGTTTTCCCTGGATTAATTCCATTGCTTCCGCTTCATACTGAGCAGCACTTACAGGAGTTGAAATGGGATGTGAATCAATGAAGTAATGAGGGATTCCCTGCATTTCTTCCATCGTAGGTTTTGCCGTACCGATTGCCAATTCCTTATAGAATTGCCGCGAATCTGCAGAAAGGACTACCGTATTCCAGGTTTTTGCCAGGGCAACGGCAAGTGAAGTTTTTCCACTGGCTGTCGGGCCTTCAATAACAATCAGTTGTTGCATGCGCAAAGGTATAATTTCTCAATGAGATCAGCGCTTAACAAGTGTTTTGTATGTTTCGTATCTGGCGGTAATTCCCCGAACATAACGGATACAAATATTTCCGCGGAAAGCACCGCTTTTAACCACTTCATCAGTGTAATAAGCATGTTTTCCCAGGTTCATGACCATCGTTTCCACGTTGTCGGCCCATATATGCGGATTCAAACCTTTCTTTTCAGCGAGTCGCTGAGCATCCAGGATATGTCCGGCTCCTGCATTGTAACTTGCAAGGATAAATTTATTCCGCTCTTCTTCGTCTTTAATCCTTGTCCAGAGTTTGGTAATACGGCTCAAATATTTGTATCCGCCCTGGATTTGGACTTCAGGAGTTGAAGTGGGGTAAACGCCGAATTTCGGACCTGTTCCCGGCATGAACTGCATCAAACCATAAGCACCACCAAAAGCACGTGCATTCGGGTTGAATTTACTCTCATGGAAAATCAATGCAGCTACCAAACGCCAGTCAATATTGTATTTTTCACCTTCTGCTTTCAAAATGGCATCATATGGAGAAATACTTCCTCTTCTTGATTTGAAGTTGCTTTCCACGCCCAATGAACTGTTGATCTGTTCGAAGTATTTTCGTTTAATGTAGGAGAATGCTTCCCTGTTCATGAACCTGGAGAGCCAGGTATTCAGTCGTTTTTGAAGAATAGGGGATTTTTTGTTCAGTCCGAATGCAATATTTTGCTTGAATGAGATCGGGAGACTAACGTCCAGGTTATCGTAAAAGCGTTCGTTTATTTCTGCGACATTGCGTTCTGCAACCGTGTAATCGATTACTCCGTTTGAAACCTGTTCGATCAATTCTTCCACACCTTCCTGTGCCTGTGTAGGACGAATCATGATTGTGTCACCGATTTCATCCTGTAAATGAAGCAGGCGGGTATAATAACTGGAACGTTCCCAGACTACTACTTTTTTATTGCCCAATTGAATCGGATCTGTGATGAAGGTCACTTTTTGATCTTTCGTTTCAGGAGTTAATTTCCGTTGGACCAATACCTGGTTTGTTTGAAGGAAAGGAGTAGAGAAGTTGATTTCAGACCTTCTTTCACGTGTTACGGTATAATTACATGCTATAATATCACCTTCGCCACGATTTAGCATCGCATTGATCTCATCCAGGTTATTGACAATCTTCACATCCAGCTTCACACCTAATTCTTCCGCAAACTCTTTCAGGATCTCGTATTCAAATCCCATTTTTTTGCCTTTATAAATAAAGAAAGATGTGGAACTGTTTTCTGCTAAAACAACCAGGCTGCCGCGTTTGTAGATTCCGGGTAAATCAAAATTATGAGTATCCAGTGGTTTCTTTCTCGAATCTATTTTTTCCGACGAACAGGAAGCCATGATCAGACACCCGATTAGGAAGAAAAGACAAGAAAGACCCGTTTTGGTTTGCGGCATAATAAATCAAACTTACGAACAAATTACGAGAAAAAAGCCGAATTCTTCCCCATTAAATATTCATTTGCATCACGCATATATTCATGAAAGCAACTAGTAATTTCGTTTTCAAAGTGCTGAAACACTGTGTGTCCGTTTGTTAAGGCATTCTCAAATGAAAGTTTATTGCTCACTCCCTGACACATTCTGTAAAGGCCTTCTTCGGTATGATAATGACTGATCCAGTTGCGCTCAATCAATAAATCCATAAAATGTCTGAAGTCTGCCGGATAAGGTTCGTTTGATAAATCAATTTGTGAATAAAAGTTTTGTAAAAACTCGGGGAGTTTGACCGGATGGTATTGGTCCCAGTTCTTTGCCAGTAAATGATCAAAATAAATATCGATGGCTATAGGAGCTACTTTCGGTAATTGTCCACGAATGGTGTGGATCAGGTGAATGACTTCGTAATGGTGATCAATGAAATCATCAATCCTCCGATGAAGCAATACGCCTTTTTGAATATGTTCCGGGTATTCCAGGTATTTTTTTCCCTTTACAAAATCACCGAACAGGTTAGCAACTGCCAATTGCGGATCGTTATTGGAAAAATAGATGTGCCCGAGGTAATTCATGGTGTTAAGTTAAACAAATTATCAATTGTTACTCATCCGAATGGCCAATGATTGTTTCCGAACAACATCTCGTAAATCGTAGCATAGATGACCCAAAGCTTGATTGGATAACAGCATAAATAAAGGGCGATTCCAAGGGATTTGTAGGTTTTATTTTCCGGTTCTGCTTCGTGCTTTTTGAAGAAATACATGGAGGTGAAATAGGGGACCAATGAGGTTACTATACTGATTAAAGCTATTCCGGCCAGAACAATATTACTGATATGCGTATTTGCATACAATAGAGATATCGCTGTAATTACTAAAAGAACTGCGATTACAATGAGGTAAGCCAAACGAAGTTTTTTTCTCATTTCCAGGTTTCCTTTCTGATCTCATAAATGAAATTCAACTTCGGAGCTTCTCCGAAATAGGCTACGTCTTCTTCGCCGATCTTTTCAGCTCCCAGTCGGCCAATGGCTATTTGAGAACGGATATTCACAGCACCGATATGGAATTGAACCCGGGATACGAATCGGAAAATATAATCCAGCATGAGTTTCTTTACCTGTGGATTGATCCCCTTTCCCCAGGAAGAAGTGCCATAGAAAGTATAACCAATGAGTATTGCATTTTCAGCTTCATTGTAATCATAGTAACGGGTACATCCGATTAGTTCACCGGTTGTTTTATCAACGATTTTGAAAGCTCCTTTACTTTGTATTGCTCCGTTGAAGAAGTTTTGAAATACTTCGCGTTTCCATCGGTCCTTATTCGGATGTTGTTCCCAAATCTTTGGGTCTGACGCAACAGAATACATTGCTTCGAAATCACTTTCCAGAAGCGGGTAGAGGATGATTTGTTCGTTTTCTAAAACTGGCTGAATGCTGAAGTTCATGGTTTAAAGTGGTTTTTATTGAATGCTTTTCAAGCAAAGCAGCGACTTACGGAGTAATGAAACTGAATAGAAGAGATCCATTTCCCTCATTACTCCGTCGGTCGCGAAAGGTTATTTCATTGAGTGTAAGGCGATACGATTTCCTTCGGTGTCAATAAAATGAGCCATAAATCCGTTTTCTCCAATAGAGGTCTTTGGTAATACAATTTTTCCACCCGCAGATTCCACTTTATTTAAGCTTGAACTCAGATCTTCTCCACCGTTCAGGTAAACAATTGTTCCTTTGTCGGACGGTACAAAACCTTCTCCTTGTGCAAGTCCACCGCCTACACCGCTTTGCATATCACTTGGAAACATGCCGTACTTTCCTTCGGGAAAAGGGATTTCCATAATTTCTGCTCCTAAAATCGTTTCGTAAAACTTTTTTGCTCTCGTGAAATCTGTTACCGGGATTTCAAACCAATTAATTGCGTTCTTCATCGTCTATTTTTTTTAGTTAAACCCAAATATTTATTGTTGCTGGTCTTCCTATTTCAATCTGTTCCGATTTTCTGATCTCAGCTTTAAGAGGTAGAAGGTACGTATTTAATTTTGTGGAGAAC
>CBFGPJ010000175.1:0-6569 GCA_965650615.1 uncultured Fluviicola sp.
GGATATGGAAGTGACTTACTCATTCGAATTTCCACGATCCAGCTTCACAATTTTCCGTGTATAGATTTTGTTTTCCTGGTATAAAAGAACGAAATAGATCCCCTCAGGCAAGTGCTTAACAGAGATCAGTTTTTGATTTTCGGCAGTTAAAACCGGGATACCCAGTGCATTCAATAATTGAATTTTCAAAGGGAATGCAGTTCCGGTTTCTATTTGTATTTCATCGTTAGCTGGATTCGGGTAAATGGAAATTTCCTGATCAGGAAGATTATTCACGCGTAAAGGTTGTTCGGCACAATTCGGAGTCAGACTGTCCGTTGAAGCGTAATCCGAACAGGTATTGCAAAAAAGGCTTTTGAAAAAACAAGAAGCCCGGTTTACCCGCATCAATAAACCTTCTCCTCCTTGGTAAACTCCGTGTCCTGCACCCATTTTAACAGTCAGATCGCTGCAAATTCCCACTGCAGTTAATTTTTCATATAAGGCGTGAGAACCGAATATGTAATGATTTGTTGTAAAACAAGTCACATCCAGTGCCGAATCAATTGGAACAACACCATCGTTGCTTCCATGGAAGGAAATGGTCGGTACAGCTTCGTCCGAATCAAAAAAATCAGAAGAAACGCCACCCCAGTTGTTGAAAATTCCCTTAATGGCAAATGTAGTAGTCAGATTATTCCCTGAATTATTCAGATTACCCAATTCTGCAACGATACCGGGATAAATAAGATTGGTTTCGGCTTGTGAGTTATAAACCAAAGCATTTGCCGTACTTGCACCGGCACTAAATCCTCCGGCAAAAATCCATGCGGTGTCGATTTTGTAAGAAGCTGCATGTGCAACCATGAAACGTATAGCTGCATGTGCATCCTGGATGGCCCTATAAACTGCTTTCTCTTGTGAAAGCGTATCAGAACAGGGCAGCACCGTTTCTTTTCCTAATCGATAATCTATCCCCACCGCTACAAAACCGCGTCTTGCCAGGTTCATACAATAACCAGCTACCTGGCCCCGGTCTCCATTTACAAAACCGCCTCCGAAAATCATCAGAACCATGGGGCGTTTGGAGATCGTATCCACTGAGTTGTTGGGATAGAATACGTCGAGTTTCAGTGATTGGTTAACACCTTGCCAATCAATTGCATTGGCATAAACCATCGAATCTTTCTGAATATCGGAAATTGAAAAAACGGGAGTTTGTGTAAAGCGGTTTGCGCTGTTACAGTATTGTGCAAAAGAATTGAAATCAAGGACAACTATGATCCAGATCAAAAGAATGAGGTGTGTTTTCATACGCGTTTTTGTCACTTGTTAGATGAAAATGATAGGGAAAGGTTTAAGAACCTATTCCGTGGCGATCTTTAGCAGTGCTTCTTTTAGGTCAATGTGGTTTGTGTCATAGAAAATCACACCGAGATTTGTGTAAGCCTTCTCAAGTAATCGGGTGCTTTTTTTGCTAAGTGCTTTACCAAGGTAAATAAAACAAATCCCGATTTCTTTTGCTCTCAGTTCACCGATCAGTTTTTTTGTTTCGTCACTTAGTTCGAATTCCCCATCAGTCAGAAGCAGGACCGAGTTCACGCCATTCTCTAATTTATCTGAATCCAGGAGTTGTTTGACCGTTTCAAGTCCGCTGGTGATGTTGGTTTGTCCAAAGGCATGAATGTGCTCGATCTTTTCCCGGATGTGTTTTTTCTGGCTGCAGGGAACAGCTTGAAGCAAAACAGTCGATTTCCCTGAAAAAGTAACAATTGAAATGCGGTCAACTTCCCGTTGGATCTGAACCAGGTTATTTGCATTTTCTTTTAAATGAGTCAGTTTTCCGGATTCGTTCATGGAAGACGAGGCATCCAGTAAATAAACCAAATGGTGCGGGGCTGCCCGATGGATCAACAATTCTTCAGAACTCATCCCGGCTACAGCAGAATCGCCTGGAATGGGTTTCTGGATTTCTTCCTGGTATTCGAACTTGTAAAGCAGTTTAGGAGCCATCAGCAATACATTCTGATTTGTGTCAATTTCAGAAGCGGAAAGGCAGCAGGAAGCAATTTTCCGGAAGTTCAAACCGTCTGCAATCTCAATGTAATCGTTGTAATCTTCCACGATCGCATTGTAACTGCGTACAAAATCATTGTAAGCTTGCTGGCTTTTTTTTACAAAGGGTTCTGATGGGTATTTTGAAGCAGCGAACCAATAGATCCGGCTTTGCATAGAAGTATAAAACGTGCGATAGCGTGTATGCAGCCAGAAACCGCTGCGTAAATTGCCATACCCGCGTGTTTTATAAAGATAAAGCGAATCGTTTTTCAATCCTTCTGCATTTAACAAGCGGATCTGTGTGTCAAATTTTGCATTGTTCGAAAGGTTTTCGTGATACAATTCCTTTTCCCAGTTCGTCAGCAGATTCATCGTCAGGTTTAATTCCTGTAATCCCTGCTGTAACTCCTTATGAGTTTGAAAAGGCGGGTAATGGAAATTGCAATGATCAACAAGTGCACTGTCCAGTTCTTTTGAATGGATATAACACTGTTTGAACCACCGCTCATGTCCTTTGAGAATACTTTTTGCAGTTTGGAACCCGGTATCGGAACGGAAGGCCTTTTCCGCAACATAGTTGTTCAATTTGGAATGAAACGCAAATAAGCTGTCCGTTGAAGCCTGGTATTTGTTCAGAATGGGAGCAAACGAAGTGAATTCATTTTTGGGCTTTGACAGAATTTTTGAAACGATCTCCTTTGCTTCCAGCCAGGGTAGGTAATCTGCCTGGTAAGCCGGAATTTGGTTGTGTGAATTGGGTGTAATTTCTTTAAAACGGAAAGTGCTTTCAATCCCGGTATAGCTTAAAAGGCTGCTTTGTTGGGTCTTACTGCAGTAGAAATAGTTCTCGTTGATCTTTTTGGCGCTTACATGCAATGCTTTTTGAAGCTGTATTGCATCAAAATACCAATCCTGGTTGCAATGAGCGAATGTGTTCATCAATTCCACAACGTGATTCAATTCCCACATTTTCTGGTTTCTTACCTGGGAAAACAAAAATTGAGAATGAAATAAGATTACAAGCAGGGCACAGAACTTCATGTATACGAAATAGAATTGCTAAGTTAAGAAAAACCGAAGCTTTTGAAGACAGAGATACGATCCGTCAGTAGCGAAGGAGAAAGTGGCAGTCCCAGCATGTCAGGAACGCATTACGATCTGCTGAGAATCGTTCGTTTAATTTGTCTTTTCATTCTGAAAATTTAACAAGCTCAACCGGGCTTTACCACATTTACGGTATTGATAGAACAAGTTCCTGTTCGTACATTTGTTTTAAGTTGATTGATTACAATTCACAACTGAAATGAAAGAAGAACAAAAAACAAAATGGGGCATAAGTTTGACAGACCGTTTATTAGAAGAACGGCTGAATAATATGCCTGTTTTGAATTCTTCTGAAAATGCCTTGAACCGCTTGATAGATCTGGCACAGGAAGGACTTACGGATTTTCCAAAGGAGTTGATCCACGATGTGGCGATCCGGGATTTGCTGCAGGCACTTAAAAAATCGCACGGAAACTATTTGAATTGTAAGCTTCCGGAAATAGAACAATCGATCTATAATCTGTATAGCAAACAAACCAATTCAGACAATGTGTTGCTGATGTTATGCGGTTTCTTTATTTCGTATCAAAAGAAACTGGTAGCGCACATTCAATACGAAGAGGTTTTCTTATTTCCTTATATCGAATCCTTATTGGAATTTCAGAAGTCGGGAACACCGATCGACAGGGAACGTTTTGGTAATTTCACGCTGAAACAATTTTTCGAGAACCACTCGAATCTCGAAGAAGACCTGATCGAGGTACGAAACAAGATTACCAGGAATATTGAAGGACTGAAAACACCTTTGGCTTTTCGCATTTTCCTGACACAGTTGGAGCATTTTGAAAAAGATCTGGCAATTCACGCGGTTTTGGAAGACGATGTGCTTTTACCTCGGTTGGTAGAACTGGAAGTCCATTTGCTGGGATGATTTCGATCAGCCGCGTAATTTGAAAAAGGACGCTGAGCGAAGTCGAAGCGTAACATTTCAATTTTCACCTCCCGATTTATTTGGCTTGATATTTGTCTTTTCGTAACTTCAACAAAAAAATCTAAAAATGAAACTGACATTCCTTTTCCTGATAGCTTTAATCAGTACCCGATCGTTTGGTCAAATTACTTTTGAGCATGGAACATTAGATGAAGCACTAACCAAGGCAAAAAAAGCCGGAAAACCTTTGTTTGTCGATGTCTACGCAGTGTGGTGCGGACCATGTAAACAAATGGCGGCAACTTCCTTCATCGATCCGGAAGTGACTTCTTACTACAATTCAAACTTCATTTCTTTGAAACTGGATGGTGAAAAGAACGACGGACCAAATGTGATGCAGAAGTATGGAATTACTGCTTATCCAACGTTGTTATACTTTAATGCAAACGGAGACCTGGTAGCGAAAGTAGTGGGTGGTCAGCAGGCAAAACAATTACTGGCAAAAGGAAAAGAGGTCGTAAATCCGGAAGGAAATCCGGTTTTTTTAGCAAATAAAACCTATCAGAAATCGAAAAAGAAACGGGAAGATCTCAAAACATACATTCAGGTTTTGGCAGATAATGAACATGATTCACTTAGCAAATATGCTGCAGAATACTATCAAAAATACCCAAACCTGGATTTGAAAGATCCGGTTGAGTTGCAAGTGTTTAAAAGAGCGGTCCACGATTATAAATCACCTTTGAGCAAGGAGTTCCTTAACAACGAGGAGAATGTAAAAGACCAGGAATCTTATTTGGCGAAAATCAACGATTACTTCATGACAACTTATCAGGAAGCAAAAGCTGCAAACAATTTTGAGATCATGAAGAATATGGTTGTTGAGATCTATCCTTACCTTCAAAAGTGCAACATTCCGGATTTACCTTCTCAGGCAGATTACCTGGAGTATGTAAAAGCTCAATTTGTAAAGTAAAACCCCTGTTAAGGGTGAGATTTATGTAATAATCGGGGAACATTTTGTAATGATAATGGCTTGATAATGAAAGAACTTTGTAAGAAAGCAATGCTTATGCAGAAGCTTTAACAAGGAACAGAGTAGTCATTATTAAATACAAAAGTTATGTCAGAACAAGAAAGAAATACGGGTCCGAATCAAAACCAGAACCAGAATCCGAATCAAAATCAAAATCAGGATCGCGATAGAGAACAGAACCAAACAACTGGCTCAAATCCGAATACCGGTTTTAATCAGACTCAGGGAAATCAGGACCAGGGAAACCAGAATCGGGACCAAAACCAGGGTACCAATCAAAACCAAACTACCGGAACTGAAAGAACAGGTGCAAACATGCATGCAGGTCAGGAATCCAATCAGAATAGAGGAACCGGCCAAAACACGGCACCTTTTCAAATTACCGGTAACTGGAAACAACAATCTTCTCAGTTGAAAGATAGATATAGTGAGCTTAGTGATTCAGATTTGGATTTTCAACCCGGACAGGAAAACCAATTAATGGACCGACTTGGAACAAAACTCAACAAGTCACGTGATGAGGTGATTAATATACTCAATCAATCGAATGACTCCAATGAGGCCAACCGGTCCGATCGGGATCAGTCCGAGAAATTCAATCTGTAACCACTTTTAGATGGGAAAACCAACAGCTACTATTATACGACTAATAGTAACTGTTAGGTTCTATCTAGAGAGAGCGTCAGTCATCAGATTGGCGCTTTTTTTTCTGTTAGCCCAATCACCCAAATCATTCTGTAAAATATGCAACAATTCCTTCAAAAGGTGTAATGCTTTCAAGAGCTCCGGGTTGCATATTTGTAATAAGTGAAAATAGATTCACGGTTAATCTGGATAGTCATGAAAAGGATACTAATTCGCCTGGGATTGTCTCTTTTGATAGTCATTCTTGCGAGTTGCACGGATACTAAATCTAAAAAGTCCGACAGGGCCGCAGACGAAGTTCGGGATGCAAAAGAGGAATTGAATCAGGCGCAGAGAGAATACGAAGAAGAGGTGGCGGAATACCGGCGTTCGGTACAGGCAGAAATTGATAACAACAAACTGGAGATCGAACGATTGAGAGCAGAACGGATCAACGCCAGGGCAGAAGCCATTCGGGAAAGAAATGAACGGATTGAAGCACTTAAAAAACGCAACGATGAAATGGAAGCACGGATCCGGGAAATGAAAAATACGACAAGAGAAAATTGGCAGGCCTTTAAAAGAGAATTCAATAACGACATGGACGAACTTGGACAGGCTTTCAGAGATCTTGGAAAGGATAATGTAAAGTAATACAAATAGGAGTCTGCGGAGGCAGACGATAATAGACAAGCGTTAGCGCGGTCATTATAGATACCGTGTTGATAAGTTAGAATTGGTTTAGAAAGGAGTGCGCCCCGGCGGGCTCCTTTTTTTCAACCGGTCAATTGTTGAACTTACAGATCGTTCCCTTTTTTTAAGCAGAAGGGGACAAATATTAACCATTAATACAAACAATCATGAGAGCAATATTGAGCACCATAGCAATTCTCGTAG
>CBFGPJ010000176.1:0-6566 GCA_965650615.1 uncultured Fluviicola sp.
ACTCATCTCGTCGGGAGTAAATGCATTGGGAACAAACAATTCGAATGACGGGTTTACGGTTACAACCAAACGAGCCTGGTCCGGACAATTGTATTCATTATTTGCATTCAGGATTACCTCAAATTCGCCATATGTATCATAACTGTGGGTCGGATTCGTCACATAACTCATATCGTCATCTCCAAAATGCCAGATGTATTCCGAAGCATTCTGGGACGTATTGGTGAAATGGAATTCGGGATCAATCGTTGTAACTACCATTTTATCTGCTGTGAACGAAGCAATTGCACGAGGATTAATTGTTATGGTACCGCTTGCAGCTGCAGCACTTTGACAGCCATATTGATTGACAATTGTCAAAGTAACATCAAACTGGCCCGGAGAATTGAATACGTGCACCGCTACCATATCGTGAGAAATGCTTCCATCTTCAAAAACCCAGGTGTAAGTCCATGCAGGATCGTTCGTTCCGGAATTCGAAACAGAAAAATATTCTCCCTGACAATACGTTCCCAGATCCGGGTTTAAACTCACAATCGGAGGTTCAGATACCACTACCGTAACATCGGAGGTAATTTCCTGGTTACACTGATTTACTGCCGAAATGGTATACGTGGTTGTAGCTCCGGGTGTTATATTTTGCGTAATCGCGCAAGAAGTACAATGTGCCCAGGAAAGTACAACCGTTTGATCAGGACCGGTGTAAGCTCCAGTTATCACTACTGTTTCTCCCAAACAAATAACCGAATCAGAAATGGACGCATAAATATCCGCCGGATTCAATGAAATCATGGAAATGGTAGCAGAAGATCCGATTGTACATCCATTTGCATCCGCAACATTACAGGTATAAGTAGTTTGAACAACAGGTGAAACGATTAATTGATTCGTAGTTCCTGTTTGTGGGGCCCAATCAAATGAGTAAGCTCCTGTGCCGCCGCTTACAAGCGCTTCAAGGGTAATCGGGCTTCCCGGACAAATAGTAGTATCCGGTGAAATCACTATTGCCAAAGGAGCAGGTTGAGGCACAAAGGTATTCTGATTTAAAATACATCCGTTTGAGTCTGTAATCATTACGGAGTAATTCCCCGAAACCAGCCCTGCGATGGATGCACCGGTTCCTCCGGTATTCCAGCTGTATGCGTATGGAGCAGTTCCACCTGAAACGGAGGTTTGGATGCTTCCATCATTAAATCCATTACAAGTGGGTTGGACGATAGTGAAATTATTTGCCAGTGGTAAAGGTTCACTTACAACCAAGGTCAAATTGCTCGTACATCCGTTTTGGTCCGTAAGTGTTACCGTATAATTTCCGGCACTTAAACCAACCGCCGTTTCTGCGGTCTGAACAGGATTGGTGTTCCAGCTATAGGAATAAGTCCCATAACCTCCCGTTCCTTGTACACTAAGTGATCCGTCAGAACCTCCGAAACAAGATACGTTTGTTCTGTCCACTTCGCTTACCTGCAAAAGAGGTGGTTCGTAAATTACGAATGAAAGGAGCGTATCACATCCAATGGAATTTAAGATGTTGACCGTATGCGATCCAGGTGCTAAATTTAAAGCCGAATTCGAAGAAGTATAAGCCCCTCCGTCAAAAGCAAAAGTGTATGGACCTGTCAGTCCAGTCATTGTCACCAGGGCCGTGCCGTTCGTCATTCCAAAACAGGAAACATCCTGGGTTTCTATCAGAACCGATTCCAATACCGGATTAAAAATGATTTGAGTACTGTCTGAAGCTTCCGGACATCCGGTATTATTTACGGTTTCTATTCCGATCTGAACGATTCCTGTACTAAACTCGCCCGCACCTGGGAAATAATCTACGACTAATGAGGTATCGCTTGGTGAAAAGGTCCCGGTTCCACCCGACCATAAAACTCCTTGTGTATTGGAAGCTGTGGCTGTCAATGTAATTGCACCGATGTAATTCAGGCATACATCTATATTCGCTCCTGCATCAACTACAGGAACAGGCAACTGGGATACAGTCACGGTGGCTTGACGGATAATACAGTTTGTTGCGTCGGTAATGCTTACCGTATGAGTACCCACAGTCAGATTCGCTGCTGCTGTGTTTGTACCGTTAGACCATGAATAAGCATATGGAGGTGTTCCTCCGAAGGCTTGGGCCGTTGCGGGAACAGTTAATTCATTTGGACACAGCACGGTGTCGGGTGCCAAAATTGTTGCAGTTAACGGGGGAGCAAAAGCAACTGTCAGCGTATCACAGATCGGTTCAGTGGTACAACCATTTGCTGCCATACCACAAACCAGGTAATCAACAACCGGTGGAGCCAATGAATTATTGGTTGCCAAAACCGTATCACAAGCTGCTGTACAGGAGAGCAATCCGTTTTGAGAACCTAATCCGCCCGGGTTGATACTGTTCCACGTAATGGTAGTTTCATCGTAAAATTGTACCCATAATTCATCCGAACAACCATCTCCCAATGTCAGGTTAGGGCCAAATATCGGGTCTGGAATGGTTTCAATGGAAAAGGTATTGATGTTATTTCCAGGCTTACAAAATGTCAGGTGAAATGGTCCTGTTCCATATAGACAGATTGGAGAACCTACCGGTACCGGAGTTCCGCAATCAATCTGATAGAACAGTGCTCCCGGAGGAACAGCTCCTGAAGCAATATTAAATACCACAGCCGCAGAATTCGGATTCAATGTAATGACGAATTCCAGGCATTTATCCGGAGCCATAGCTCCACAGCAAAATCCATCACGGTCAGTACTTGGACTCACCCAGGTCATATATGGACTTGCCGACAAGTCGACATCAAATGTCGGTGTTATGGAATCGCAGTACTGCGCATTGGAAATTAGGGGGACGAAAATACATGCGCCAAACAACCAGTTCAGCGCACGATGGAGTGGCATTTTAGTCTTCATAATACAGTTATTAAACTCAACACCCCAATGACGCAAAAAAAGTTGCATCGTCTAAACCGCGAAGAAATAACAATGCATTTTATTTCATCTATAAAAAATTACCACTGGTCTTTGGATAATTGGAATTTGACCCTGAAATCTTCATAAAACCACTCCAAAAGCGCAAAAACATTGTTGTATCAATTAACCTTTTGTATGAATATTCCACCTATATAAATGAATATTTAACACAGTTCTTCCTTCCTGAAATGTTCAATAAAAAATCGCACGATAAGATTACCGTGCGATTCCTAAAACTTATGTGAATTATTTTTAATCTATTCTTGTAAATCCGGTATACTTATGCAGTACTTCCGGAATTTCGATTCCGTCAAGAGTCTGGTAATTTTCCATGATGGATGCCATAATACGGGGAAGGGCCAAAGCCGAACCATTTAGGGTATGTGCGAGGTAATTCTTTTTATCGCTGCCTTTAAAACGCAATTTCAAACGATTTGCCTGGAACGTGTCAAAACGAGAGCAAGAACTTACTTCCAGCCATTTTTCCTGGGCAGCAGAATACACTTCAAAATCGTAGGTCATTGCAGATGCAAAACCGGTATCTCCACCACATAAACGCAAAATACGGTAATGTAATCCCAGCTTTTCCAACAGTCCTTTTACATGGTCCACCATTTCAGTTAATGCACGGTCCGTATTTCTCGGATGTTCAATTCGTACGATTTCCACTTTATCAAATTGATGCAAACGGTTTAACCCGCGAACATGAGCTCCGTAACTTCCTGCTTCACGACGGAAACAAGGTGTGTAACCTGTCATTTTGATGGAAAAGTTCTCGTCAGGAAGTACCACGTCACGATAGATATTCGTCAACGGAACTTCTGCTGTCGGGATCATGTATAAATCGTCTACCGGCATGTGGTACATTTGTCCTTCTTTGTCCGGAAGCTGCCCCGTACCATACGCACTTGCTTCGTTCACTACGTGAGGAACGATAAACTCTTCGTAACCTGCCTTTTCGGCTTCTTCCAGGAAGAATTGAATCAATGCACGCTGTAATTTCGCACCTTTTCCTTTGTAGACCGGGAATCCTGCTCCGGTAATTTTTACTCCCAATTCGAAATCGATCAAATCAAATTTTTTGGTCAATTCCCAATGTGGAAGTGCCTGGTTGTGTAAAACAGCCGGTTCACCTACTATTTCAACCGTTTCATTATCTTCCTCATTTTTTCCTGCAACTACCAAAGCATTCGGAACATTCGGAATTTGATAAAGCAATTGGGTAATTTCATTCTCCAGTGCATCAACCTGTCCTTTTAACTGGTTTTCCTCTTGTTTCAGATCTGCCGTTTTTGTTTTGGCAGCCTCAGCTTCAGCAACCTGACCGCTTTTGAAAAACTCACCGATTTCTTTTGCAATCTTATTCAATTCGGACGCAATGGATTCCATGGACGTTTTTGCTGAACGCCATTGCTGGTCTTTCGCAATAATTGCATCAATAGTCTCCGTTACATCAATGTTGCGCTTTTTTAGTGCGGTGATGATCTCATCACGTTCAGCGCGGATTTTAGTCATTTCTAACATATGAATTGAATTTGAGTGTTGATCCGTCGGGGCGAATCGCTTGTAAAATTGGCAAATTAAAATAAAAAAAGGCGAATCCCGAAACTGTCGGAACTCGCCTTTCTCAAAAAATATTTATTATTCGATTAAGCTTCCGCAGTTTCAAATGGAACTACCGATACAAACGAACGATTATCTCTTTTCTTACGGAACTCAACTGTTCCGTCAGTCAATGCGTATAATGTGTGGTCTTTTCCAATTCCAACATTATCTCCAGGGTGGTGTGCAGTTCCGCGTTGACGAACAATAATGTTCCCAGCGATTGCCATTTGTCCACCAAAAATTTTCACTCCTAAACGTTTGCTATGAGATTCACGACCGTTTTTGGAACTACCGACTCCTTTTTTGTGTGCCATCTTTTCTAATTTTTTATCCGTCTATTATGACGAAGAATTACCCTTTAATATCTGTAATTGTAATTTGTGTAAAAGATTGACGGTGTCCGTTTCTTTTCACATATCCTTTTCTACGTTTCTTACGGAAAACGATAACTGTATCACCTTTAACGTGATCATTCACTTGAGCAGTAACTTTTGCTCCTGCGATAGCCGGGGCGCCAATATTCACTTTTCCTCCGTTGTCAACCAATAAAACACGATCAAATTCTACTTTTGATCCTGCCTCAGCATCCAAACGGTGTACAAAGATCTTTTGGTCTTTTTGCACTTTAAATTGCTGCCCTGCTATTTCTACTATTGCGTACATAACAGATGTTTTAAAATTTAATTTGGAGGGCAAAGATAGTAAAGTTTTTCAACAATTCACTTGTTAGAAGTATTTTCCTGGAAAAATTCTTTGATGTACCTGGAAAAGCATCCTTCATTAGACCTTTTGGAGAAGTCCCGAGCAAATAAATTCACTTGAAAAATAACGGGAATAAAAAAACCCTGACGTTCGCAAGCGAAATCAGGGCCTCAATTATTATCTTACAAAATTACTTTGCTTCTGTTTCGTCTTTTTCAAATACACGTTTTGGACGCATTTGCTGGTTGATTCCCAATGTAATCCAAAAAGGAACAACGAATCCTAAAAGGAACAATAACATCCAAAATGCCATACCTCCGATCAAAAGAAACAATACGATACCAAAAATGCTCATGATAGTTTAATTTGTGTTTTGTGGGGTAAAAGTAGTAAAAAAATCAAACGTGAATCTTTTTAAAACAACTTTTCTGTCAAAAAAGAGCTTAGGAAGGCAATTGGTTGAACAATGCTTCGGTATTTGCAAGAATCTCTTTCGTTTCTAAATGCTCAGCGCCAAACCCATAGCGGTATTGATCACACATTTCGATAATTTCCCGCAAGCCTTTTGCAATTTCAGGATTCGTCTCCAATAACCTGTCAAAAGCTTTCTCACGTGATTGGAAATTACACTTTTCACACTGCTCGATTCGCTGAATGATTGCTTTCGGTAAAAGAATTGCAAATACACTCGGATCTTCTACATGTTTTTCAGCATCTGCCCAGTAATTAATCGCTTCCATTGGAGTTTGTGCCATCGCTGAAGCTAAAGGCGACATGTGATCCGCTTTTGTTTCGCTTAAGAAAATCGGTTTTTTAGGAAACTCATCCGCTTCGGAAATTTCTATTTTTCCAGCTTCTTTTTTCTTGCGCTTTCTAACAGCCAGGAATACAAATAAAAGCCCCAGTAAACTGGTCGGTGCAACAATCCCTACCCACAATTTAGACCTGGAAGAGGATTGTTTTTTTGCTTCCGAGGTGGTTGTTTTCTGAGTTTTTAAGTCCACCATATCGGTATGCGTTCCGGCTGCAGGGCCAGACAGAACAACAGGATTAAAGCTTTTGTCCGGAATGACGTGGATATTAAACCCACTTCCTTTAATTGCAATGTATTTTTCTTTCTCAGGATCAAAATAACTGATTGACGGAGCATTGAACGCCAGGTCATGTCCTTCCAATACCTGGATATTGAACCGGTAAGTGATCATTCCTTCGGCGCCACTTTCCGTAAATTCAATGTCTTCTATTCGTTCCGGATCTCCATAAATAGAACAACCTCTCGGCAATTTCAATTTCGG
>CBFGPJ010000177.1:0-6493 GCA_965650615.1 uncultured Fluviicola sp.
ATCCAAGCGGATTAACGCCAGGTTCCATTACTTTGACTTACAACTACACAGATGCAAATAACTGTTCTGGGTCGGCAACTTCTACATTTACATTGAATGCTGCACCAACAGCTACACTTGGAGCTTATTCGGATGTGTGTTTGCAATCTGTAGCTTTTGCTTTGACAGGTGGTTTACCGGCAGGTGGAACATATAGCGGAACAGGAGTAACGGGAGGAAACTTCGACCCGGTAACAGCTGGTGTTGGTTCACAGGCAATCACTTACACAGTAACATCCAACGGTTGTTCCGATGCAGTTTCTCAAACGATTAATGTAGAGGACTGTGCAGGATTGGAAGAAGCAACTGCTTTCGGATTGGAAGTTTACCCGAATCCGGCAAGTTCAGTTGTAATGATCAAGACCGGAAAAGATGTGACTTTCTCTATGATCTCTGAGGACGGAAAAATAGTTTACCCGGAATCTTCCTTGTCTATGAATACAGAAACACAACTGGAAGTTTCTCATTTGGCAAAAGGAATCTATTTCCTTCATTTTACAGGAACTCATGGGAGCCTGGTGCAAAAAGTGATCGTTAAGTAAACCGAATGATCTATACGGAATGCCGTCTTCGAACGCTTGCGCTGTAGCTTCAGCGAAGGCACAAGGAGGCGGCATTTTTTGGTAAATAATATCCGTTGTGGTTAACCATTCCTTCGTGTTCCCCGTATTCGTTATGGTTAATTTTTACTAATTTCGGAATCCATGCCGAAGAAATATGCAGCCATAGATATTGGATCGAATGCAGCTCGATTGTTAATTGGTGAGATCGCCAAGGAAAACGGACATCCGTATGTCAAGAAAATCTCTTACACACGCCTTCCTCTGCGTTTGGGAGGTGAAGTATTTGATTCGGGTGAGATTAGTGTCCACAAAGCCGAAGATTTCATCAAAACCATGAAGGCCTTTAGCCTGATTGCAGACATTTTTGATGTTTCGGCGATTCGTGCCTGTGCAACCAGTGCCATGCGTGATGCCAAAAACGGAACGGAAGTCATTCGGCAGATTAAGCGGAATACCGGGATCGAGATCGAAATTATTTCAGGTGACGAAGAAGCACGGTTGATTTTCGGGACTTTCGCCTTACTGGATATCGAACGATCAAAACCATACCTGGTGATCGATGTGGGCGGTGGTTCTACTGAGATCAATGTGTTTGAGCACGGAAAACGGGTTGCAGCAAAGAGCTTCGATATCGGAACTGTCCGGATGCTGAAGAACAAGGTTGATAAGAAGGACTGGCGTGAATTGAAAACGTGGATCAAAGAACATGTGGAGGACAACCCTCATTTGGTTTACGCAACCGGTGGAAATATCAACAAGATCCATAAGATTTTAGGATTCAAGGAGAAAACTCCTGTTACTTTGAGAGCAATGAACCAACTCTATACTGAACTGGAACCTTTGAGTGTTGGTCAGCGTATGGATTTGTTCCAGCTAAAGCCCGACAGAGCCGATGTAATTGTTCCCGCCCTGGAAATCTTCCGTTTTTGTATGAATGCGCTTAAATGCAAGGAAATGTACGTTCCTAAGATCGGTTTATCGGACGGAATCGTTTACGACCTGCATAAGAAGAAGGTGTGAAACTCAATATTGATGTGAGTTTGATTTGATATTGAATAAGATTGTTAGTTTGCTTCCGGCTTTTTCATTTTGTTAATGGATTCCATAACGGAATCTTTTTCTCTCTTCCCAGATCGGAAATTTAGTTTTTCAAGTTCTTTAATTGCGTGTTCAATGGCAAGCATTTTATCGCGCAACATTTGTTCCTTATAATGCCATTTGATGAACCCAAAGACCATCAAAGCGAAACCTATACAGGCAAAAACAATATAACCAATAAGTTTCATGTGCAAATTGTCAAGCAACACACTGATTTTACTGATCTCTCCTGATAGTTTAATTTCCTGATTGGTGTCAAGTTCACAAGATTCAATAAAACGTTCGATTTGCAATAGATCCTGTTCCATATGCCGAATTTTTCCCGGTCGAAAGTGAATGCTCACTTTGTCTGCCTTTAAGCTATCATTGGTGGATCGGGATTTTTCGTACAGAGCATTTTGCAAGGAAACCTTCACATCTTCAATTCCCATTTTGCTTTTTGCAGATTCATCGAATGTGATACCGATATTGTAAACGGAAAATAATAGGATCGTAAGCCCGAACAGGGAAATAAATTTGTATAAGTTATCGGTTGGAGGAGTAATAGAGGGAATCATTGCTTAGTTTTCATTGTAGATAGGCAAAGCTACTTGCTCCTCACCTGAATGTCAACCGTATTTACCACATTTTTTAGTTGTGGTTTTCCGTAATAATGGAGACTTTTATTCTAAGATTATGATCTCGTTCTCGCTCTCATTTTCATTCTGTTTCATTATCCAATCTGTATCCCCAACACGGTAATATCATCAATCTGCTCGTAATCCGCGCCGTTTCCGTATTTCCAGTTTTCGATCGCCGTGTCCAGGATCTTCCCTTGTTCCGTCATCGGTTTGTGGGCATTTTCCGCAAGCAGGTTTTTGAAATTGCGGCTCATGAACTTTTTCCCTCGTTCTCCTCCGAACTGATCTGAATAACCATCCGTGAACAGGTAGAAAATGTCTCCTTTGTTCGCAACCATTTCGTGATTCGTGAATTCTTTCATATCCGGGTAAATCGCGATCGGACGTTTATCCGGTTTCAATTCTTCCAGTTTTTTGCTTTTCGAAGAAACAATATACAATGGGTTATTTGCACCGGACCAATGACATTTGTATGTTTTATTATTGATCAGCAATAAAGAAATGTCCATTCCGTCCATTTGCTCACCCTGGATTCCTTTTTGCTGCAATGAGTCGATGACTTTATCCCGCAATTCATTCAGAATGATATCTGCACGGGTAATTTCCTGCTGTTTCACAATTTCATTCAGCAAACTGATGCACAACATGCTCACAAAAGCCCCGGGAACACCATGACCGGTACAATCTGCAACCGCAACCAATGTCCAGTCACCTCTGCGATCGACGAAGAAGAAATCTCCGCTGACAATGTCTTTGGGTTTGTACATGACGAAAAAATCTCCCGGGATCGTTCCGCGAATGGTTTGTTCGTTTGGCAGCACGGCATTTTGAATGCGTAGAGCGTAACGGATACTGTCGGTTAATTCGAACAGGATCTTTTCAATTTGATCTTTTTGTGTGCTGACAATGGCGTGTTGTTCCGAAAGGTCCAGGATGGATTTTTTGCGGTGTACCGAACTGCGGTATAAAATATAGGCGATTCCGAGAATCAGAACAAGCACAATGCATCCCATGATCAATACGGCACGTTGCATTCCAAGTTCGTGCAATTGCTCGTTGATCTGTCCTTTTTGCGCTTCAATACGCACTTTTTGGTCAAACAAGGTGCGTTCCCGTTCGTCTATGGTCACTAATTGTTCTTCCAGTTTCTGCGCCTGTTCTTCCAGGATGGTTCCCTGCTCATCGAGCATTTTTACCTTTTCCTGCAAAGACATTTTCTGGTAATTGATTTTTGCCTTTTGATTCTTAATGGTTTCTTCTTTGGCAGCTACCTTTTCGCGTTCTTTTTCCAGTTTTTCAGATGATTCACTGAGCAGTTCTTCCCACTGGACCGTTCCTTCCATGTATTGCTCGAATTGATTGGTCAGTTTCAATCCGGCTTTTTCCATGTTTGTCTGGTTCACGGTGAAATCGTCTTTTTTCAGCCTGCCGTTAAAATTAACCATGATAAAATCATCGTCTTTACAGGAGTTGGTAACCAGTAAAGTCTGATTTCCGGAGATTGCTTTCGCGATCTTTTCAATCTTTTTATTGAATTTCTTATCTACACACAATACCTGAGTCTGGGTGATTGCATCCGGATTTTTAAAATGGATAACACTTACCCGCTTACCTTTCAGAGAAATGCCTTCGTATTTACTGCGAAGAACACTGTAAAAGGAAGTATCACTGTCAAGTACACCGATTTGAAAAGTCTGAAAGGAGGATTGGTTTTCCCAGGCTGTATTCAGCATGATCGGATAGAGACTTGTGGCTACGGATTCATCAGATCGGGAGAATTGTGCGGAAGCGCTTAGCTGAAAAACTATGCATACGAATAACAACGAGAAACTGCGTTTCAATCGGTTAACAAATGAGCCGGTACAAGGTGTGATGTTCATGTCCACGATCAAAATCTTTGTTCGAAAACGGTTTGTTTAAGAGTTTAATTGCAACAAAGGTAGGAAAAACAAAAGTTATGGTATGGAAGTTCTGTAATAAGAAAGAATTAAATCGGAAAAAAGCGGATTCTAACTGAATTCCAATCCGATTAAGCGGGAATAAGCTTTTAATAGAGAAGAGTAGTCCTATCAACTGATTTGAAAATGTGTCTTTAGCAGGGATTGGTGAGCGGTTGAGACGTAAAATTCACACTTTTATTCAAGAATACTTAAAATTGAAGCTTAAACGTGTTGAATTTCACGATTTTTCGTTCTTAGGGATTTAAAGAAATGGTTTTGATTTCTTTCTGAAAGGAAACCACCATGCTTTCACGTTTAATGGATTTGATAACGATGCCGTCAAATATTTCCTCATTGGAATATACTTTATACATCGTGCCGTCAATGGAAATAAGTGCGCGCGGTTTTTTAGAACTGGTTTTCTGAACAATTCCATAGTACTTGATTGCAGGCCAATAAACCACCGGCTTTTCTTTTTTTACAACCGGTTTTGGGATATTTTCATTTGGGATGTCAGTTCCTGGTTTTGCGACGATCCTTGCGGTTTTCAGAAAGGGGTCCGGGTAATTTGCCATTAAATGAAAGCTCTTTTTCGATCGGATGTCATCCAGTTTCATTTCATCAACTGCAGCTACAGGCAAATTGGCTTCTTCAGAAATATTGTCACTGATGCGCACAAATAATTTGAAGTAGATAAAACCTACAACAACTAACAGGACATATGTAAATCGCTTATTTTTCAATGGATTATTGTACAGTTATTGTATTGTAGATTGTAGTTGGAACCGGCCCTTCATTACCAGCTTCATCTTTTAAGGTTACCCGCCAGTAATAAGTTCCAGCAGCCACATTATCAATAGTCACTGAATTCGATGTGCTTGTCCCTGTTTTATATATAGTTGCAAAATTGGCAAAGGTCGAGAGTTCAACTTTTCCTCCTACAGGTGATTGAACTGTTCCCACATCAGCAGGTAAATCCCAACCAAAAGTAATAGATCCCGAGAAAACGGTTGCATTATTAGCTGGTAGGGTTGGTGTCCCTGATCCCGGAGCTGTTTTGTCAATGTAGAAAACTCGTTTAGAGTAGTTTGTTTCTCCATTTCCAACCAAGTAGGCCTTAACTCCCCAGCAATAAGAACCTTCTGCTAATTGCGTTCCATCCAGGGATTGAATGGCCACAGAATTTAATTGATCGGCAATATCTAAAAGCGGACCGGAAAATAATTCTGTTCCATGCAATTCAAAAGTACAACTGGAAACATTTGTAAGTGCCTGGGTATTCCAGGAAAAATTTCCCTGAAAGCTTTCGTTAAAGTAAGCTCCACCCGCAGGTAAAGCCAGAGTGACGCTGCCATTTGATCCACCGCTTGATGTGCCGACAGAAAACTGCTTGATCGCGGAGGGTTTAGAACTGAATCCCGCATTCATGGCAGTTATGCGTATTTCATACTGGGCAGAATCCAATCCGAAAAAGAAATTTGTTCCTGAAACAATTGAATCCAGGGGAAAACTTTGAATATTCCCAAATTCAGGGCTTACAATTTCAATGTGGTATTTCGTCGCGCCTTCCATTTCCTCCCATTTAATGTGAACCGGATTCGCATTGATGGTCGAATTATTTGCAGGAAGGACCAGCACCGGGGTCTCACCGGAAATATCCTTCTCAATGAAGTCTTTGCATCCGAACAGGCTCAAGGAAAGAAAAAGCAGCAATAGCTTATTGATATATTTTCTGGACATAATTCTGTATTAATAATGTAGTTGTTAAATCTGTTTTATTTGTTACCGGATCTTTTTCCGAACTCATCAGAAAATGGATCAGGCGTGCATCTTCAAAAGATCCTTCCAGTTCATAAATAAACTTCAGAATCGAAATGAAATCACCTTGCAATTCTATCTTAAAGGTATTGATTTTAAAATCAGGATGCTCAAATCCATACACTTCGTCGATTTGCTTTACTTGTATCCTGGTGGTTTTTTTAGCCAGGAAATTCAGGAAACCCTGCTGCACTTCTTCTACGGATACATTTTCTTTCCCCAAAAGTTTATTCAGTTGGGCAACGTTTTTCTGCAGCAGCCGAATTTCTTTCTGGGAATTCAAAGCTTCCTGTTTTTTAATTTCCAATTCGTTGATATAGCTGTTCGTTTCAATCGTTTTGCTGAATGCTCTTTTATAGGATGCAGCAAAGAGCAGCACTGCAAGGATCAACAGTGCCAGGTTCTTTTGTTTGTA
>CBFGPJ010000178.1:0-6489 GCA_965650615.1 uncultured Fluviicola sp.
AGCTGAAGTACCTGGTATTTGTTGACACGGATATTACAGATTTATTGGAGGCAAGGGAATTGGCGATCCGCGAAAAAAGAAAAGCGGAGAATGCGCTGAAAACACAGGAATTATTCCTGGCAAATGTGAGCCACGAAATTCGTACTCCGATGAACGGAATAATTGGTCTTACAAGGCAGTTGAATGATGAAGAGCTTTCCAAAACGCAACAGGAAATTGTGCACACACTGGGAGTTTCGGCCAATGGTTTATTGCACGTAGTAAACGATCTGCTGGATGTCTCTAAAATCCGTGCGGGGAAAATGTCCTTTGAATACGTTCGTTTTTCATTACAGGATTTCTTAGCGACTTTTATTAATTCCATTTCCTACCGCATAGAAGAAAAAGGATTGACCTTTCATCTTGATTTTGATGATAAATTGCCGGATTATGTCATTGGAGACCCGGTGCGTTTGAACCAAATCCTGTTGAATATTGTAGGAAATGCGATCAAATTCACCATTGACGGAAGCATTACTTTAAGAGTAAATTCCGTTCATCAAAAACATGGAATGGAGCGTATTTACTTTGAGGTGAAAGATACAGGGATTGGAATTCCGCTGCAAAAACAAGAGTTCGTGTTTGAGAATTTCACGCAATTGGAAGATCACCGGACAAGAACAACTTCGGGAACGGGACTGGGACTGGGAATTGCAAAATCACTGGTTGAAGCCATGGGCGGAGAGATTAACCTGTTCAGTAAAGAAGGGCAGGGAACCACGCTTTCATTTGAACTGGATTTTGAACTTCACAACAAACATGTAGAGACCAAAGACATCGATAAGGAAGACATTGTTTTGGTAAAGAATCTCGACGGATTACGTGTACTTCTGGTAGAAGATAATACGATTAATCAACGGGTGATCTTATACGATTTGAACAAATGGAATGTAGAGGTTCATGTAGTAAGTAATGCCATCGATGCAATTACTGTTTTGAAAGACCGGCAATTTGATGTGATATTGATGGATTATTATATGCCGCGAATGGATGGAATGGAGGCAACCCGTTTTATTCGATCCAAGTTTCCGGAACCCACTTGTTCCGTACCTATTATAGCAATTACAGCTTCAGCCATGGTTGGCGATCAGAATAAGTTTATTGAAGCCGGAATGAATGACTATATTTCGAAACCCTTCAATCCCGAAAAACTGTATCAATTATTGGTGAAATGGGGATACCAGAACAATGTCTTGTTTTCGGAACCAAAGAATCACGAAAAAGAGGAGGAACCGAATTTGCTGGATTTATCTCTTTTGGAAGAACGGGCGGATGGAAGCGAAGAATATCTGTTGGAAATGTATGGGGCTTATTTGGAAATGATGCCGCAATATTCCATTGAACTGATTCATTTTTTTGAAGATGAAGACTGGGTTGGATTACGAAAACAGGCTCATCAGATCTTAAGTCCGGCGCGGTTGTTTGGTATGAATATCACTGCAAACCTTTTGTTGAAATTGGAGAAAGAGACCCAGCTCACCAAAGAAGAAATGAAAGCATTGGTTTCTAAAATTGTAGATCAGATCCAAACGTGCGGGAAGTTGGTACGCGACCAGATTAAACGGATCGAAGCGAGTAGTTGATCTTAAATGAATTAGTAATCATAAATAAATCAGGCTCATACTTGATAATTAAACCGCTCATTGATTGATAATTCATGTAAGTCCCTTTTCGTCCAGGATCTTGATAAAATGAAATCCTCTTGGAGCATATCCCTGATTATAATAAAAACGATGAGCTTTGAAGTTGTTGGAATAAGCGTCCAATGCCATGATACTGCAATTCAACGATTGTGCTTTTTCTTCGAGGTATTCCTGGATTAGTTTTCCTGCTCCGGTTCCTCTTGCGGTCTTACAAACAATTACATTATCCAATTCCAGGTAGGCTCCACACCACAATTTCGTCCCCAGCCAGTAACCGCTGATCGCGATGCACGCGTTATCAAGAAAAACGCCTACTTGTGCATAATTGTTCGGGATCATGTGCTTAAGCATACGACAATAATTCTCCTGATCAAGATTCGGATATAATTCCTGGAGAACAGCCAGATGAGGTAGCATTTCCTCTAAAGTTTTTAATTCACGTATTTCCATCATAATAAATTCAATAATCCTGATCAGCCCATATAAAACCTCTGCGCTCCTCTGCGTTATCTGCGGGAAATTAACTACTTCAAATTACTTTCAAACAACTCCAAAATACGTCTGTACTCATCAATCCAGGCAGGAGTGAAGGTAAATCCATGTGCTTCGGTAGGGAAGATACTCAATTGAAAATTGGTTTTTCCCAGTTCGATAAAGCGCTGATTTAAACGAACAATATCCTGGAACTGCACATTGTCATCGACCATTCCGTGAAGCATTAGTAAAGGCCTGTTCAGATTTTCAGCAAAATAGATCGGGCTGCTTCTTTTGTAAGCTTTCGGATCGGTAGAAGGATAATTGAGGATGTTGCTGGTGTATTCATGGTTGTAATGGGCCCAGTCTGTTACAGAACGCAATGCTGCTCCGCAATTAAAGGTATTCGGAGTCTTCAATAGTGCCATTAAGGTAATGAAACCACCGTAACTTCCACCGTAGATCCCAACGCGATTGGAATCGATCGAATGAGTTTTGACCAAATGGTTTTTCGCATCTACATAATCATGCAAATCGCGGTTTCCCATGTCCCGGTAAATAGCGGTTCTCCAGTCTCTTCCATAGCCTTCACTGCCCCGATAGTCCAGATCGAGGACGGTATATCCTTTTGAGATCAATAATTGATGAAACAGCATTTCACGTTGATAATGGCTCCAGTAATAATGTGCATTTTGCAGATATCCGGCACCATGAACAAATAATACTGCCGCTCCATTCGGTTTTTCCGGGGTGTATTTGCGGGAATAGACCGGCTTACCATCGGAAGAAGGAATTTGAATGATCTCCGGATTTTGAAGTTTCAGTTGCTCAAAACCGGGAAGCGTACTTTTTGTTACAGGGACCAGTTTTTGTCCGGTTGTGTTCGGTGCAATACACAATTCCCAGGGTTGCGTAGCCGTTGAATAACGAATAGCCCAGGTTTTTTCATCCGGAGACAAGGTCCATTCAATCCCGAAATTTCCTTCAAAAAGCGGAATGATCTTTCCGGATGCCAGGTCAAGTTTATAACCGTTTCGAACTCCCGGATGAATTTTATTCCCGATGAAATAGATCGTTTTTTTGTCATTGGAAAGAAAGGGATCACGTACTTCCCAGTTCCCGCTCGTCAGGGCCTTTTTTGCTTTTGTCCTGGAATTCATTGTGTATAAATGCGAATAACCGCTTTCTTCACTTTGGAACGTGAAATCGGTGGAGTTCAACCAAAAGAGTGTTCCTTCTTCTTCATTCCATTCTGAGATTCCCGGGCCTCCGATCCATGCTTCATCGTGTTGATAATCTAGTTCGCTCAATTTTCCGCTGGCCAATCCAGCGATCCTTGTTATCATAGGAACGAACATCTACCAATGCGATATTTTCGGAGGGATTCATAATTGCCTGATGAAAACAGATCTGGCGGTCTTTTGAATAAGATCCTGTCATTCCATATTCGGAGAGATAGGCTGACATTTTGCGGATATCCTTTAAAGAAGAAGCATCTACAAAATAGACGGTGTCTTTTCGGGTATCAAAAATTCCCATGCGGGTATTCGGTTCCTTGTCATTTACTTTTGGTCGTGCTTGCTTGCGATGTGTAAAACCATCCCCGGTAATATGGGATTCATAATTGGTTGTCGGTTCATCAGCATCCATCACCAGTACGAATGAAACATAATTCCCGTCGTTACTTACATTGATCCTGCTGACGTATTCATTTTTTGCATAATAAATCCCAGCCGGAATAGTACGTTTCGGTTGTTTTTCGTTCCATACTTTCTTTTCGTCCTGGAGCTTAATGAACGAGAACAATTCGCGCTGCTGTTTGTAAAGAAAGCTGGTGTCATTTTTTTCTGCAGCCTGATTTCCTTGTATGAAATTGCTAACCTGGATAATACTGCCAACTGTTTCATTGTAGCAAAACACGTTGTTCTCAATTAAAAAATAAACGCACGGTGAATCGTTACTTCTAAAAATCGCTCCAACAGCTTCTTTACCCGAATAAATCGTGGTTTTTGATTTGGTTTTTGAATGATAGCGTGCTAAATCGCCATTGTCATTGAAATAATGATTAGCAGCCAATGAAGTGTGATTATCCAGGATCGGAGTCCAGAAAAAACGATTGTCAACGACCGGGACTTTACGTGTGTTTTTTTGCTTCAGCTGATAGGCATATAAACTTCTTCCCAATTCCAGGTTCGGATTCCAGTCAAATACAACAGATTCGTTATCCATCGCCCAGCGGATGTTTTGTGGGGAAAAGCCAATAAATTCTTCCCCCTTCATAATTTCTTCCAATCGAATGGTTTGGGAGAATAATGGACTTGTAAAAACAAATGCCGAAAGTGCTGCTAAAAAGAGTTTAATGCTCATAATATGGATGTTTGCAGTATTTTTTTTCAAAGTTTCTGGCCATGGCTTGCATGGACGGTTTCGGATGAACTGAAATGACCTCAAATAAAGTCCTCAATTCCCGCAGTAATTCGGGATATGCAGGTAAAAAATGGTGTTCGATCATACGAAGGGCATGAAATTTCAAAGCCGGCAGCGCTTCCGATTGGTGCAGAAAACCGATCAGAAGATCCAGTAATTCGCCGTTTTCTGAGCAATCGAAAGGTGCGCTAACCAACGCATTCGTGAGGTTTCGCTGCACCGAATGGTTGGATGTGTTCATCAAAACCGAAACCATGGAGTCAAATTGTTGTCGGTCCATTAAATCCGGGTGTTTTTCAAAGAAATGAACAGCAATCCAGGAAGCATATTCAGGAAAAGGATATTCCTCATTTTCAATTTCTTTGAAAATACGGTTCCTTAACTCCTTATCTTTTGCCAAAAGCGGCACTGTTTCCGCAAAATTGCGCGAAGACTTGAAATCGATTAAGAATGCCTGAGCTGAATTCATATTCAAAGAAAAGCATTATCCTTAAATTGAAGACGGATTTCATCGGATAGTTGAAAAAACGATTCCTTAGAGATCGTCTAAAAACTGGTTGTCATTATTGACATAAATAATTTTCAGTTGGTTATCGCCCGAAAGTTTGGCGTTTTTTTGTACACAGCGAATCAATCTTCTTGTTTGCCTTCCCATGAACCGATTCCAATGAACAATTGCAAAATATTCCGTGTCGGAAGGATTCTTTTGGGTCGTTACGGAGAGCGGGACCAGGAAACTCAAATGTTCACGGAGTGGAAGAATGCTGTCGACGGGTGCTTGCTGTTTCGGAAGGAACGTTTCAAAGATTTGGTCCCTGTTCCAATGCAAGTTTGGAAAACCTCCGGCATAACAATTGATCTGAAAGGATTTAAGTGTTCCCGTTCTATCATAATAAAGCGCCTGAATCGGTTGATAGTGGTTTTTAATTTGGGCTTTAAATTTCGAAGTATCCAGTGATGGAGGAATGCGTTATACGTGATTGTATCCAGCTGATAGCTGTCTTCTTCCGGTATGTGGTATTTTTTTCCGTATCTCAGGATCTTTTTCTCGTTCACGGCTTTGGGCATTTTCATCCCGTAAAGTCCTAAAAACACATTCTTGCAACCTGTAAGCGTTAAACAGATCATGAGCACAAAACTCAGTTGGTAAATTGTTCTTCTCATTAGATGGTATTATACGATGGTTGAATTGCTTATTAAAAAACGATCGGGTGTTTGTGAAAAGGTTCGGACATGAAAATTGATTTAATCAAAAATAATGAATTCCAAATTCCGAAGTGCGAATTCCTAATTGAAAAGTAGAAGCGACGATTAAGTCCGGCTCTTCTTGATGAAATAAAGACTGATGATGTGTATTATGAACAAAAAAGCGAAGGAAATTCCCTGGGCTATTATTCCGTTAATATTGAACGGATATCCGTCGTTAAAAAGCTCTCCACAAATAAGAATAAGGACCCACAAAAGGCTGATACAATTGCATATGATGATTGAAATACTTCTTGGTCTTGCAAGAACGAAAAAGGAGAAAGAATAAGCCATAAATCCTCCGAAACCAATTACTTGAAAGAGACTGCTGCCCGGCCAATGCATTATACGGAATAAGAATCCAGTGGTAAGCACAAAAGACCAGATCAAAATTACCCACCAGTGGAAATGGATGGTGTTTTTTGCACTAATTGGTTGTTCATCTAATAGATCATTCATATTCAAAGTTAAAAAGAAACGGTAAAGATTGAATAGGTACTGAGGATTGGAAACTTTCAATCCTTCTTTTGGTAAAACTTTAAAATTGCTTTTCCGAAGATCAAAAACAGGAAACAAGTACATGCTGCTCCAAGGAAAATACCATTCTTTAAAATGGTTTCAATTCCGTGATTGAAGTGAAATAAAACGAGTGCAAGTGCAA
>CBFGPJ010000179.1:0-6484 GCA_965650615.1 uncultured Fluviicola sp.
TCCGAAGTCCATTTGCTCCCATGAGGTCCAATGGCTCCACAGTCGGTGTAATCAGGTATTTTTCCCGGTCGCCTTTATTTTGGGTGTAAATAATAGTTGTATCCCGTAATTGATAACTTTTAGCGAAAGAAAACGGTAACACGCGGTAAGAGACCGTCAGTTCATCCGAGCAAAGCCGGGACATTTGAATCGTTCCTTTTGCGTAATCAACGATGTACTGGTAGGGCAGGATAATTTCCCCGCCACAGCGCACTATCAACGAATTTGGCGCAATACTTAACGAATCCAGCTGGATGAGATTGCTTGTTGCTGCAATCGTTTTTTGACGGTACGCGTTATCTTGTGTCCAGCTATGAACCCAACAAAAAATACTGCCTAGCAATAGAAGACCAACCCGTACAGCGTGCATCATGCTAAAGTACTAACGTTTTAAGTGCTACGCTAGTATACGAAGTCAATTTTTATATTAGACAGATATACCCTGAATGTTCTCGATATATTCTGCCTCATGTCAGTTCGAGTATTCCGGCATTTCAGCCGGAATGTATCGAGAACGACCATGAAAACAAAAAATCCCATCCACAAAGGACGGGATTTGAATGCGTGATATCATAAAAACGGCACAATTATTAACATCACACAATATATGAAATGGGTAGGGGTGCGATTAATCGCACCCCTACCCATTATTTATTTTCAGTTCTATCCTGAACACATTTCACAGTTATCCGGATTATCCAAAGAACATGCGATTGCCGCTTGTTGTTCTTCCAGTTCCGCTGCAGATACTTTTGCAGGTTCTTCAGTTACTGCTTTATCTACCGTAAACTTAATTGCATCCGTTGCAGCTTTCGTTCTCAAGTAGTACATACCTGTTTTCAATCCTTTCTTCCAACCGTAGAAGTGCATGGATGTCAACTTACCGAAGTTTGCATTTTCCATGAAAATGTTCAATGATTGAGATTGACAAATGTATGCTCCACGATCAGCAGCTTGCTCGATAATTGCCTTTTGAGAAATTTCCCAGGCAGTTTTGTACAAGTCTTTGATGTATTGAGGGATCTCGTTGATGTTTTGAACGGAACCGTTTGCTGCCATTAATTTCTGACGCATATCTTTCGTCCATAAACCTTCTTTCACCAAATCTTTCAACAAGTGCTTATTTACGATGATGAACTCACCTGACAATACACGACGTGTATAGATGTTGGATGTGTATGGTTCAAAACATTCGTTGTTCCCAAGGATTTGAGCCGTCGAAGCTGTTGGCATCGGAGCTAACAACAAGGAGTTGCGTACACCGTGCTTTTTCACTTCTTCTTTCAGTAAATCCCATTCCCAACGGTTTGTAGGAGTTACTCCCCACATATCGAATTGGAAAATTCCTTTTGATACAGGAGATCCTGCAATTGTTTCGTATGGTCCTTCAGCAATTGCCAAATCTTTGGAAGCTGTCATTGCAGCGTAATAGATCGTTTCAAAGATCTCACGGTTCAATGCTTTTGCCTCTTCCGATTCGAATGGGAAACGCATCATGATAAACGCATCAGCCAATCCCTGAACTCCTAATCCGATCGGACGGTGACGCATGTTTGAGTTGCGTGCTTCTTCTACCGGGTAGAAGTTTCCGTCGATAATACGGTTCAGGTTCACAGTTGCCTGGTAAGTTACTTCGAATAATTTATCGTGATCGAATGTCCCTTCTTCTGTTACGAATTTCGGCAATGCCAAAGAAGCTAAGTTACAAACTGCGATCTCATCCGGTGCTGTATACTCGATGATCTCTGTACACAAGTTAGAAGACTTGATCACTCCTAAGTTTTGCTGATTTGATTTCGCGTTTGCAGCATCTTTATACAACATGTACGGAGTACCTGTCTCAATTTGAGATTCCAATACTTTGAACCACAAATCCTGAGCTTTGATTGTCTTACGACCTTTTCCTTCAGCTTCATATTGCGTATACAATGCTTCGAAATCTGCTCCGTATGTTTCAGAAAGTCCCGGACACTCATGCGGACACATCAAAGTCCAGTCTCCGTTCTCTTCTACCCGTTTCATGAATAGATCCGGAATCCACAATGCGTAGAACAAATCGCGTGCACGCATTTCTTCTTTTCCTGTATTCTTTTTCAAGTCCAAGAAATCGAATACGTCAGCATGCCAAGGCTCAATGTACATCGCGAAAGATCCTTTGCGTTTTCCTCCACCCTGGTCTACGTAACGGGCAGTGTCATTGAATACGCGTAACATCGGAACGATTCCGTTAGATGTACCGTTTGTTCCTTTGATGTATGATCCTGTAGCACGAATATCGTGAATAGCTAAACCGATACCACCAGCCGATTGTGAAATCTGAGCGCAAGATTTCAACGTCTCGTAAATACCTTCAATACTGTCTTCTTTCATTGTTAACAAGAAACAAGAAGACATTTGCGGTTTTGGTGTACCTGCATTAAACAATGTCGGTGTTGCATGTGTAAACCATCCTTCAGACATCAAGTTGTACGTCTTGATAGCTTGAGGAAGGTCATTTTTGTGGATCCCTACAGCGACGCGCATCAACATTTGTTGTGGTCTTTCCGCGATCTCCCCGTTCAAACGCAACAAGTAGCTTCTTGTCAATGTTTTGAATCCAAAGTAATCGTAACGGAAATCACGATCATAAATGATGCTTGAATCCAGCAATTCTCTGTTATTCGAGATCACTTCATACACATCATCAGCAATCAATGACGCACGTTGTCCTGTTTTCGGATCGATGTACTTGTATAGATCTTCCATTACATCGGAGAACGATTTTTTCGTTTCCTTGTGTAAGTTGGACACCGCGATTCTTGACGCCAATAAAGCATAATCCGGGTGATCAATGGTCTTAGCTGCTGCAACCTCAGCGGCCAGATTATCTAAAACTGTTGTTGTCACTCCATCGTAGATTCCTTCGATGACCTTCATGGCAACAGCCTCGGGTGAAACTAGCGGGTCCAGCCCGTAGCACATCTTGATGATGCGCGCAGTGATCTTATCAAATTTCACCGCTTCTTTTCTTCCGTCTCTTTTAATTACGTACATAGCGCTCTATTTGGGTTGTTGTTATTGGTAATGTATAATATAATCAATTAAAATTCTTCGTCCAAACTAAATGTTTGGTCTTCCTTGTTCGACATAACGCCTGATTTTTGGTATTCTGCCACGCGTTTTTCGAAGAAGTTGGTTTTTCCCTGGATGGATATCATATCCATGAAGTCGAATGGGTTTGCAGTATTGAACACCTTTGGATTCCCAAGCTCTGTCAACAAACGGTCTGCAACGAATTCAATGTACTGCGCCATCAATTCTGCGTTCATACCTATTAACTTCACAGGCAATGCATCGGTTACAAATTCCTTCTCGATCTCAACAGCATCCAAAATGATTTTCTGTACCTGATCTTTTGACAATTGGTTTACCAGGTGCTTGGTGTACAACAAACATGCAAAATCGCAGTGCAAACCTTCATCACGGGAGATCAACTCATTGGAGAACGATAATCCTGGCATCAAGCCGCGTTTTTTCAACCAGAAAATCGAACAAAATGACCCGGAGAAGAAGATTCCTTCCACAGCAGCGAATGCAACTAAGCGCTCTGCAAAAGAACCGTTATCGATCCAGCGCAATGCCCAATCTGCCTTCTTGCGAACACAATCGATCGTATCCAATGCATTGAATAAGTAATTCTTCTCTTTTTGATCTTTGATATAAGTATCAATCAGCAACGAATAGGTCTCTGAATGAATATTCTCCATTGCTACCTGGAAACCGTAAAAGAACTTCGCCTCGGTATACTGCACTTCAGCCAAAAAGTGCTCTGCCAGGTTCTCGTTCACGATTCCGTCAGATGCTGCGAAAAATGCCAAAACGTGTTTAATGAAATGACGCTCATCGTCATTCAATTTTGTTTCCCAATCAATTAAATCCGGCGATAAATCGATTTCTTCTGCAGTCCAGAAACTTGCTTCTGCTTTCTTATAAAAAGACCAAATATCTTCATGTTGGATTGGAAACAACACGAATCTGCTTTTGTTTTCCGATAAGATTGGTTCTGCCTTTGCCATTTTTTATTTTGTTTTTAATCCTGACATTTATCGTCAGGGTTGTTTTTTTTAAGTCAATAATTCCTATGCCATGGTCATTTTCATAACCATAGATTCGTGTGTGTTGGTATTTAAATGTTTCAGTTAATTCCCCTTCAATATTGTTGCGTGTGTCCAACAAGTTTTGCCTCAAAGGGGCTTACAAAAATTGTCAAAATTCTTTCCTTTCACAATTAAAGAAATCCACAATTGAATGAGGTTTTCAACATCGCTACTTTGAAAGCCTTTAACATGAACACTTAGCGAGTTTATCAACATGGGTGCTAAAGATATTCACAGTACATAATCTGCAATTCATCGAAGAATTAGACAGATTCGTCCAACTTCAAGTGTATTAAGACTTTCGGTCGACTTTCCTATAAAATTAGACGAAAATTGAATCACTTTTTTTGCTAATTTTAGTAGGCTATTAACAGCTTGTTGTTGATAGTTAAGCAAAGCCAAATAAACACTACTATGTCACTAAATTTTTCGTCGAATTTTAACAAATGGACGCGTGATTTGCTCCATGTTCTCTACCCTCAAAGCTGTTTGATCTGCAAACATGAATTCAATCAATCCAAATTGGCAATC
Source organism: uncultured Fluviicola sp. (assembly GCA_965650615.1). Lineage (GTDB taxonomy): Bacteria > Bacteroidota > Bacteroidia > Flavobacteriales_D > Crocinitomicaceae > Fluviicola. Next base: position 4,707 of record CBFGPJ010000179.1, read on the forward strand.
TGTCCTATTTGTTCGAGCGAATTGGCTTATACTCATTTTGAATCATATACCGAAGTAAGCAACCTCGATAAGTTGTTCTGGGGAAGGGTCCAATTGGAAGGAACTTATGCATTGCTGCGTTTCAAACAGGAAGGTTCCACCCAGCAAATCTTACACGAACTCAAATACCGGAACAACCCCGAAATAGGGAAACACTTTGGAAAAGAAATCGGGATGAAACTAAAAGGTCTTGACAAGTTTTCTGATGTAGACGCACTTATACCGGTCCCTCTTCACCCGAAAAAGGAATTCATCCGCGGGTACAACCAGGCCGAAGTGATCTGCAGGGGAATTACTGAAAGCAGTGGTATTGCACTTCGAAAAGATTTACTGAAGCGCATTTCGTTTACGGAGAGCCAAACCAAAAAAGGAAAGGCTTCCCGTTGGGAAAACATGCAAAACCGCTTCAAAATCCAGGGAACAAAAAGCACGGAACTGAAGCATCTGATGGTTGTCGATGATGTAGTGACGACCGGTTCTACATTGGAAACCTGTGTACGGATCCTTCACAAGGAATTCCCACATGTAAAGATTAGTATTGCGGTGTTAGCGGTCGCAGAGTGACTTCGACTACGCTGCGCCTATGCTGTAGCTCCTGCGTAAGCATTCAGTCACCTTATCGACTCTTTATGATTCACTCCGGAAGAAGGAAACTTCGACTACGCTCAGTTTCTTTTCACTCACAAAAATTTCACGTTTTTCTATCGTTCTTTTTTGCATTTTGCGTTTTGCATTTTGAATTAAACATTACCTTTCAGGTATGTTAATTACTATACTTATCCTCTTGTTGACCCTGGTAGTTGTGCCTTTGATGTCGTTCTATTTCGGAACTCCTTTAAATGCGCTTCAAGCTGAAGTTCTTACTGACATGGGTATCGTTTTGGCAATTGTAACCGGTGTTTGTTTCCTGGTGGGAGAGATTACCCGAAACAATTCTCAGATTGATAAAATCTGGAGTATTATGCCGATTTACTACGTCTGGCATGTGGTTTATGCCGGAGATTTCGCACCGCGTTTGCTCTTGATGGCGATCCTTGTAACGATCTGGGGAGCGCGTCTTACCTATAATTTTTCCCGGAGGGGCGCTTACCGATGGAAATTTTGGTTGGGAGAAGAAGATTACCGCTGGGCAGTATTGCGGAAAAAACCGGGATTCAACAATCGCTTTGTCTGGATGTTATTTAACCTGTTTTTTATCTGCGCCTACCAAAATACATTGATCCTTTTGTTCACGCTTCCGATACTGACGGGTTTGTACCATACAGCCCCCGCAAGTATTCAAACCTGGGACTGGATCATTGCCGGTGCCATCATCGCTGCAATTGTTGTTGAGTTTATTGCAGACCAGCAGCAATATAATTTTCAAACTGAAAAGCATCGCCGGATTAAGACGGGAGAAAACCTGGGACCTTTTGCAAAAGGATTTGTAGACACCGGTTTGTGGAGAATTGTGCGTCATCCGAACTATGCCATGGAACAAACCATTTGGCTGTTATTCTATGGTTTCAGTGTAATTTCAACCGGGGAATGGATCAACTGGTCGATGGGAGGCTGTTTGTTATTGATCACCCTGTTCAAAGGTAGTTCGGACTTTTCAGAAGGGCTTTCTGTTGAAAAATACCCGGATTATATCAACTACCAGCGAAAAGTGCCTCGTTTTGTTCCATTTACGAAATTCAGAAGGTGACTTCGACTACGCTGCGCCTATGCTGTAGCTCCTGCGTAAGCATTCAGTCACC
>CBFGPJ010000180.1:0-6470 GCA_965650615.1 uncultured Fluviicola sp.
AAACACCTGTCAAACCAACAGAAGCCGCTGTTGTTATCTTCTTTAAAATTGCCTCGTCAAAATTCTCGAAGTCAACTACCGCTTGTAAATTATTAATGGTTGAACCGTCATTCAATTGAATAAACCGGTTGCTGCGAAATGCACGCACCCAACCCTTCACAAGGTAAGTTTCTCCGACTTTCGGTTGACTTAATAAATCAGCAATTTTAGTTCGTTTCATGTGTTTTTGTATGAATTGCAAAAATAGGAAAGAAATTTGAAAGGGAATCAATAGTTATCGACATGTCGCAAGGCTCAAATTCGCTAATTCGCTAAATGGCGAACCTCCTTATTCTATTGGCCTGGCAGGCCGATCTTCAGATAAGGATTTCCATTATAAAGTACCAAATCCCGGTTGTAATAAACGACAACAAAATCGTCATAAACACAATCAGGTTACTCAACCGTGGATTCAAACCGAATTGATCATTCAAAATTCCGGCACTGATCATGGTCCCCATGGAAGCTTCAAAAACAGAAATTTTAGCTTGCATTTCTCCTGTATGAAAAGCCAATCCTAAAATAATCAATGGAGAAAGGATCAATTTGTAAAGCGAAGCTGCTAAAATGGGTTTGATCACATCCCGCATTTTTCCCAGCTCAAACTGCAATCCGACCGAAAACAATGCTAAAGGAGAAAGTGTCAAAGCCAAGGTTGAAACCAACGGATTAAGCGGTTCAAGCGAGATGAAATGCGGTAAAATAAGTGCACTAATGATGACTAAAAACGGTGGAAATTTCAAGAGCTTCAAACTGATTGTCCTGAAATCTGCTTTTGCACTTCCGGAAGCTCTCATCGCAATAATTGATGCGAAAACTGCCAGCACAAAAAAGGACATCTGGTCCGTGACTGCTGCTATCGATAAGTATTTTTCGCCATAATAAGCTGAAATTAACGGAAAACCTATAAAGGAAGTGTTTCCCAAGCCGGTAACGATCCAAAAAGCAGCTTTGGTTTTCCGGTCGAAATGAAACCGTTTTGAAATGAGTTCTGTCAATAACCAGGCTCCGAACCAGCAAACCAAGGGTGTAATTAACGGAATGACGAGATCACTCGACCAAGCGATATCGGGAAGGTATTTCAAGGTCGCAGCCGGAAGCGCCACATAGATAATCCAAACATTGATCCCATGATGACTTCCTTTCGCAAGAATCCCCGATTTTCGCAGTACGAAGCCGGCAAGAAAACAAACTCCAATGAGGATAAAATTCGACATGCTGCCACAAATTTACGAACAGGCAGAGAAATAAAAAGGTAAATGGAAGGCTATTTTAACCCACTTCACTTTGAGCTGCTTGCTCTTCAGAAGTCGAAATGTTTAGCAACTCTTTCACTTTTGCAGCGATCGATCCGGCATCAAAACCACAATCAATGTGCAATTCTTCCGGTGTTCCGTGATGGATGTATTTATCCGGAATTCCTAAACGAACCACTTTTGAATGATAGTTGTTATCTGCCATGAATTCAAGAACGGCTGACCCGAATCCGCCCATAATACAACCGTCTTCAATAGTAATCACCTTGTCGAATTTGGTAAACACTTCGTGAAGTAAAGTCTCGTCCAACGGTTTCACAAAACGCATATCGTAATGTGCAACAGAGGCTCCCGAATCTTTCAATGATTGAATGGCTTCCTGTGCAAAATTTCCGACATGCCCGATCGTAACCAAAGCAATATCTTCTCCATTACTTACTTTTCGCCCCTTACCGATCGGAATGGCTCTCATTGGTGTTTTCCATTCCGTCATAACACCATTTCCACGCGGATAACGAATAGAGAACGGTCCATGATTCTCAGTCTGAGCTGTAAACATGAGGTTTCTCAATTCCGCTTCATTCATTGGTGCGGAAACGATCATATTCGGAATACTTCGCATGTACGCGATATCGTAAGCCCCATGATGTGTTGCTCCGTCTGCTCCTACCAATCCTCCGCGGTCCAAACAGAACACAACCGGAAGGTTTTGCAGGGCAACATCATGCAATACCTGGTCGTAGGCCCGCTGCATGAACGAAGAATAAATATTACAGAACGGAATTAATCCTTGTGTAGCTAAACCCGCTGAAAATGTTACCGCATGCTGTTCCGCAATTCCTACGTCAAATGCACGATCCGGCATGGCGCCCATCATAAAAGTCAGGGAACAACCTGTTGGCATGGCCGGAGTAACTCCAATAATTTTTTCATTTTGTTCAGCCAATTCCACTATGGTATGTCCGAACACATCCTGGTATTTCGGAGGTTGTGGTGATTTCGGAACAACCTTAACGATTTCACCCGTTTCCTTATTAAAAATGCCTGGCGCATGCCATTTAGTGGGATTTCCCTCTTCGGAAAACTTATATCCTGCTCCTTTGCGTGTAATACAATGTAAAATCTTTGGTCCGGGAATATCCTTCAAGTCTTCCAGAACTTTCGCCAAGCCAATTGCATCGTGTCCGTCTACCGGGCCAAAGTAACGGAAGTTGAGTGATTCAAATAAATTACTCTGCTTCAGGATCGAGCCTTTCAGAGCAGAAGATATTTTCGAAACAACGGATTGCGCATCCGGTCCGAACTTGCTCACTTTACCAAGCAATTTCCACACCTCATCCTTTACTTTATTATAAGTATGAGAAGTGGTGATATCGGTCAGATATTCTCTCAAAGCACCTACATTGGGGTCGATAGACATGCAATTGTCATTCAACACCACCAATAAGTTTGCATCTTTTTCAAAACCGGCATGGTTCATTCCTTCGAAAGCCATTCCGGCTGTCATTGCACCATCACCGATCACAGCAATATGCTGACGATCCTTCTCTCCTTTGTAACGACTTGCCACAGCCATTCCCAAAGCAGCAGAAATAGAAGTAGATGAATGGCCTACTCCAAAAGTATCGAACTCACTTTCGGAACGCTTCGGGAATCCGGAGATTCCTCCTTTTGTACGATTTGTGTGAAACACTTCCCGGCGGCCGGTCAGGATCTTATGCCCGTAAGCCTGGTGACCAACATCCCAAACCAATTGATCGTAAGGAGTATTGAACACATAGTGTAATGCAACTGTCAGTTCCACAACTCCCAAACTGGCTCCGAAATGGGAATTCCCAATTTCCGAGATCACATCAATAATGTATTGGCGAACTTCATCAGCAACTTGTGGTAATTGGTCCACAGTCATTTTATCCCTTAAATCCTGAGGGATAACGATTTGTTCCAATAAGGGCCCTGCTTTATATGGATGCATAAAATCAGTATTCAACTGCAAAGTTAAGCCTTCACTTGTTGGTTAACAAACAAACGAACGGTTTATTTTGCCTGGATTTGAATTTAAGGATTTTTTGGAAATTAATGTATGAATCATTTGTAAGCTATCACACATCATTCTGTTTCTCATTCTCGCTCTGTCATTCCTAAACCATATCCCAACCCGCCACAAAGATCGGCTTCGAACGCAGCTCATCCATTTTCAACGGATTCTTTCGCAAAACAACCACATCTACAATCGGTTGCGGTGTCATTTTATGAAATAAGCCCCAGTCAACATACTGACGGGTTTCTCTCCAAAGCGGTTCACGTCTGTCTACGAACCAAAGCATCATATTAACCTTCTCGGCCGCCAGGATCCCTTCCAGTAATGCAGACAGAACTCCCGGATCATTGTCCTTGATCCAAAGCGATTCCGGAACGAGGAAACTATGTGCTTTCGGCTTCACAATACGGCGAATTCCCGGGGTGATACCAATCAACTTAGTAAAAATCCCGCCCAGCATTCCGGGAAGGCGCTCAATCACCCAATTGGCTTTCGTTACTTTAACAAATCCAGTTATCTCTCCCGATTGATTGAAATAACCGTAAAACGGGCCCTTTTTGGCATGATGCTCCACAAAATAAGCATGTGAACCTGCAACTTTTGCCAGGCAGGTATTGATGTCCTCTTCCGATTCGATTTGGCGCACATGTGCGACAGCTCGCGGCTTCGTACGGCTGAAAGACTGTGAGATCAGCTGGGCCTCCGTGCGGAACCCGAATTGTTCGGACATCCACTTGCTCCGGTCATTTGCCGGGTCGATATAAGCATAAAACGCATCCGGAGCGTCTCCGAGTTTCCCGTCAAAAATTTCATCGAAAAAACTGGCCATTTCCATTTTTAATCGCGAATTGCTTTTGGGCACACGGTTCACATTTTTGGATGCCTGTTTTTGGTTTGCGAACGCAAAATAGCGCACATACCATTGCTTTCCCCGATCACAAAGTGTTAGGTTTCCCTGAACTTTTCCGTCTCTTTCCAATGAAATAAACAATGGATTGTCTGCTTCCAGAATGCGGGTTGGTGAATCCAAATGTTTGTAACGTGCGCCGTTTGTACCCAACGTTGTTTGAGTCAACAAATCCAATAAAGCAGGTGTTGCTTCCCGGCGAATGGTATATCTGTTTGAAAGTCCCATTAAATAGCCTGATTAACGATATACTCTGCTTCTTTCGGAGTAAGGTCTTTATTCTCTCCCAATCCCAGCCAACCACGCTGTACAAAACGATCGTGAATGATCTTTGCCGTTTCGTGGTAATCCGATGTATATTCTGAAATACGTGTTTTCACACTCAATTTATGGAAGAATTCTTCCGTTTTAGTAATTGCTTTTCGTGCAATTTGGTCATCTGATCCTTCCAGGTTCCAAACGCGTTTTCCGTATTGGGCCAATTTTGCTTTTTTGCTCTCAAACTTCACTTCATATAATCTTGGGGCAATGATTGCCAAAGATTGTGCATGATCAATTCCATGCAAAGCAGTTAATTCATGACCAATCATATGGGTAGCCCAATCGGTAGTTACCCCACAGCGCAATACCCCGTTCAAAGCTTGATTTGCACACCACATCAGGTTAGCAGCCAAATCATAATCTGCGGGATTTTCCAATACTTTTTCCCCGATTTCAATCAAGGTAGAAAGAATCCCTTCTGCATAACGTTCCTGTAATAAGTTCTCCCCTTTGAAAGTCAGGTATTGTTCCATTGTATGTGTATACGCATCAATCACTCCATTCGCGATCTGGCGTTTGGGCAATGTTGCTACGAAACCTGGATCCAGTAATGCAAACTTTGGAAAAAACAAAGGACCGCCCATTGTTCTTTTTTCTTTCAATTCGGAACGGCTGATCACAGCCCCGGAATTGGATTCCGATCCTGTTGCAGGAATGGTTAAAATACATCCGAAAGGAACCGCAGAAGTAAATGCACTTCCTGGAACCTGGTTCAATACATCCCATGGATCTCCATCATAGTTCACAGCACCTGAAATAAATTTCGCTCCGTCAATTACGGAACCTCCTCCAACTGCCAGCATATATCCGATCCGGTGCTCACGGATATAATCAACCGCTTTCATTAACGTAGAATACTCCGGATTTGCCTCAATCCCTTTAAAAAAGTGTAATTCCAAATCACTCAATTCCGCTTTCAATTGATCTAAAAAGCCTGATCTCTCAATGGAACCACCGCCATACAAAACAATTACCTTTCCGTCTATTGCCTGCGATCTCAGCAACTGAGAAATCCGCGGTAACTGGTCCTTACCGAAAACAATGGTTGTTGGAGTTGTTATTTCAAAGTTGTTCATACAAACCGTACTTTCTAAATTTAAGGACTGTAAAGATAAGAAAACAACACCTAATTTTAATCACAATACCAGTTTTTCATTTCAACCTTTTAAGAAGTATTTGCAATTGATTCCGGTAAGCTGTTTCTAATCGTTCAAACGAACAAACACATATGATTATCAATTGAGTATGAAGGTGGTTTTACTTGAAAAATAATTCGGATTCCTCACTCCATATTGCCGATTGTTTGTTATTTTTGATTCCAACGATTTACTGTTTTCATTTTCAAACCCACTAGTAAGGTTTCGACCTTTGATTATTCACTGCTATGAACTTTGCCGATAACAACATCCTGCTCATTCTTATTTCGCTGGTATTTATCTACGCCGTCTTAAGTATCCTCGTATCCATTATTACCGAATGGCTGAACTACTATTTTAAGGAGCGGGGAATCTTCCTGAAGGATTCGATCTACAAGCTGTTAAAGGATCCTCTGAACAAAGATTATGGGTATTTGTTTTACAACCATGTGACCATTTCGGGGTTAAAAAGCGCACGCGATAAATTGCCGCAGTATATCTCCTCCCGCATGTTTGCCGAAGTTCTGATCGATATTATCGCTCAGCAAGCTGTCCATAACCGGAAGATCCAGGTTACTACCAGCGCCGAAGGTGCTAAAAAATATAAACTGGAGCGAACGGAGATTCCGGCAAGCATCATTGAACGTTTTCAACTAGGGATCAGTGAAATGAACACGAGTCAGTTCACCGATCTGATGCAGTCATTCTTGGATAAATCCGATAATAATTACGACAAATTAAAAATGCATATCGAACAGTGGTTCAACGAT
>CBFGPJ010000181.1:0-6466 GCA_965650615.1 uncultured Fluviicola sp.
TTTGTAAACCTTTTAGTTAACTGGTTTACTTTCGGTCATTGTCTTGGGAATATATGTCCAGGGTGATGATTTTTTTAATATGATATGAATTTTGTAAACCATTTAGTTAATTGGTTTACTTTCGTTCATTATCCTGGGATATACGTTCAGGGTGATGATTTTTTGAAAACCTGCGACATGCGTGTCTACTGGTTAAAATCAAACTGCTTTCTTCCGGAACCACTTCCCGGCATCGATGTAGAAAAGCCCTTTCACTGAGAATGAATTCAGGTACGGGTTGTCGAATAGATTATTGAAGGTTTTGAAGTATCCGTAGTCCAGCCCGTTTTTTGAAGCATAGATATTGTACTTCCAGACAAAACGGATCTCACTTCCTGGGTAAATCACCCAGCGTAAGTCAAAATCAACCGTAAAGGCATTGAAACTGGTATTGTGGTAACTGTGACCTAAAGTGTCGAGTCCGGTATAGGAAGAAGAACGATAGCTTCCGTCATCCAGTAATTCCATGAACGATTTATAGGAAACTTCCTGCCAATAGTGATTAAAGCGCAATTTTAAGCTGAATGTTTTGGTAAAATTGTAATCCAGCGCAATGGAGTTTGTAACGATCCAGCGTTCGCGATTTCCCAATGTGATCTGATCGGTATAATTGGTATCCGTGACCCGCACGTACCCGAAATTGTGGAAATAACGGTTGACCGTCGCGCTCAAAACAGTAAATACTTTTGGTGCGATCCGAATCCGCGGGCTGATATTCAAATCCAGGTTCGACATGCCTTTTCTGTCAAATACACGGTGATAAGCATAAAAGTCCAATGCGAAACGTTTCGAATAATCACTTGAGTAAAATCCTCCGTATTGGAATGATGCGGGAAAATGAACCGGTATTCCGAATACGCGGGACTCGAAAAAATCACGTTCTCCCAAGGGGTAATAGTTCAGGGAAATGCCTGCGGAAAGGAATTTTTTGGTCGTGATGATGTATTCGGTGTTGATCGACCAAAAGGCAAATTTGGCAGGCTTGTATAAATATTCCACCGTGTTTTCGGCTGTGAAATTTCTTCTTAACGTGTGTTTGGTAGCTTTGTATCCCGTCCAGCGATACCGACCATAAAAACCAAAGAAATTATTACGGGCCAGGAAACCTAATTCTGTAGGGTTGTAGTTGTCGTCACAATCGTAGTAATCAATATTGAACTGATTGACTCCTTTCACTTTTTGGAAACTGATCGAAGAGGATCGGCCTACATTTGCCTTATTTCCGGAAGAATTGACCGAAACCTGCGTATTAGCAGAGATGCCGTAAACTCTGGCTTTGTTAAATACCAATCCCTGCAATGTACTGACATTGGAAAGTACATTGATTTCGGGTCGGATTACATTGGTATTCAGGAGCGAAATATTGGCGTTGTTTTTCAGGTTTTGAGACAGTACAAAGACATTGTAATTTGATAACGGATGCGCAAGGATTTTATGGCCGTTACCGGCGGAATCTTCATAATGAAGAAATGACCTGTTTTCAATGGCATTAAAAACACCTATTCCCAAACCACCTTTTGTTCGTCCTGAGATTTTCAGGGCATTGATCAATTGAGCTCTGTCGGGGATGGAGCTGATGGTGTTATTTGGATCTTGAGCTGCCGAATCGAGCGCTTGTTCTTTCAGATAACTTTCCGCACCGATTCTTCGGGAATAAAATAAATCTCCGATTCCGAACAAATCCATTCCTTCCAGGAAGAAAGGCCTGTTCTCCGGATAACGCACTTCAAAAGGAGAAAGGTTTAAAACCAGGCGATCCGAAACTGTTTGCCCGAAATCCGGGATCAAGGTTGCATCAAGGGTAAATGATTCACTCAACCCGACCTTCATGTCCATTCCGAATCGCGGCCTGAATCCCCAATCCTGGGATTGCGAATTTTCATCATAGCTGTCTTCCAGGTACATCGTTGAATAGGGTGAAAAAGACAGTCGCAAGGGTGTTCCTAAATTTTCAATTCCTTTGATATAACCGCTCTGTGCAATTTCACCATATTGTTGCGGATCAACATATGACCAGTGTGAGGTTTCGCGGTTCCTGCGCACATTTCTAACAAAATTAATTCGCCAGTTTTGAATCGTTTCTTTCGGGAAGCGCAATTGGGTCAATGGAATCCGGATCTCCAGGCTCCAGCCATCGACAATCCGTTTGACTTTACTTCGCCAAACGGCGTTCCAGGAATAATCTTCGTTTACCTGGTTGATGATGGCATCCAGTTCTGTTCCGGCAGCAGTTACATAAAAACCAAAGGCATTTTGCCCGGCACCATACGGATCAATTAAAATCCCGAACCAATCTGCATTCCCGAAGTCATCCCGTTCAGACAAAAAAGCAATGATGGAATCCGGTTGATGGTCTGTTAACTTTGCCCCGATATAGATATATTGATCGTCGTAGAGGAATTTTACTTCGCTTTTGTATTTGCTTTCTACACCCGGATTGGGATAATTGTTGATGAAATCTGTAGCTGTTTCGGCCTCATCCCAGGCAACTTCCAGTAACATTCCGTCGAGTGAAATGGCGTGATTCGTCCTCTTTCCCGAAACCGTTTTTTGTGCCGGTAAAGAAGCTGAAATCAGAATAAAAGTTAGAAGAATACAGTAGGACAATTTCACCCGACAAAATTCGTTATTTTTGATAATATAAAGTCATAAATATGTCGGGAATAAACTTTCTAAGTCGTTTTACCTCTTTTTTGCTTGTTGTTATTTCTGTTACTTCCTGCGGTTTGAAGTATGTTCCCGGGCCAAGTCTGGAGGATTTGGAACGAAACCGGAAAGAAAGCCTGGAACAACAATTGGCACATGACTTTGCTGCGGTAAACAAAAAATATGTGGCACTGACCTACGGTGAAACGGTGCTTGTGAAACCGCTATCCTATCAACGCCTGGACTCGCTTTTCGAAGTAAAATACAACATGAGCCAGAACGGGCTTTCTACCAAAGAAATTGATCCCTTGATCGAAGATCAGAAGATGGTACTGCTGGCTGATACAACAGAGGTACTTTACATGGAAACGCATTGGTTTGAATTGGTACAGGATACCACTTGTGAATTTATTATTGCACAATGCTTTCTAAATAACCGGAATGTATTGCGCAAAATGGAGATTATTGACGAGTTTCAAACAGGAATCTCCAACCAGGTATGGGCCGAAAAATATATGAAAGAAGATTGGCTTACCCGCGACATGGGAGGTTTTACTTCCAATGACGACCTGGCCTTTTATTCCATGATGAAAAATCGAGCGTTTAATTTGAACGATGAAGAGAAAAACGATTTTCTCAATAACCTGTTCCTGGTTATGCGCTTTGCCAGTGAAAATCAAAGTACTGCTGCGCAGGGAATCGTTCTCAAATTGGCTGCCCGTCAAATGAAAAATGAAATCCCGGATTTCAAAAGTTCGGAGTATGTTTTTTCCTTTAAAAAGGATAGTGATCCTGAATCCAAAGAAACTATTTACGTTGTAGAGGCAGTTTCTCAGGCAGATAAAAATGTATTGATCACCAGAAGGTATGATCAGTTCTATATGCCTTTGGATTAATTGTGGCTTCGACTACGCTCAGCCACCTTTTTTAAGGTAATAATCTCCATTGAAACAGGGTGACTGAGCGTAGTCGAAGTCACCTGTTAAATCGGAATACAAAACGGTTTAATCTTCTCATCTCCATATAAATAATGCTGTAAGCGTTGAGATAACAGTGCTTTGTTATGAGATTTTCCGGGATTTCCTTTCAGCAGATAGCTGAATTCCTTCTTACCGATCTTAAATTTCCATCCGTTCTTTTGTTTTGTAAATGAGATTTCCCGACTATCCAGATAAATCCTGTTATCGGATTTCAAAATAATGGATTTGCTCAGATTCAACCCGGATTCGCGAACCGCGTTTTTAAGTGTTTGGAGAATTTGTTTGTTCCTTGGAATATCTTCGGCAAAAGTAATGAGCCTTCCTTTGTATTGGATTGTACCGCAAAAAGCCTTGCCGGAAAAGACCCGGAGTTCATTTTTCTCAAATTTCACTTCGCGTTTCCAGGAAATAAACAGCAGGCAAACAGCTAATCCGACGAGTGCCATTTTAGGAAAAAGTTGTCTGATCAATAAGGTGTGAAAGGAATAACCGATGAATATCCCCAGTGTCATAAATTGGATGAAGTTGAGCTCAAATCCACCGGAAACACCTCCGGGAATCTGATCTGCAAATTGAATCCCGATAATCAAACCCTGCAGTGAAATAACGGTCAGGAAAATGATCAGCGCATTGAAATAAGGAATCCAGGCTGTGAAAATGAGGATAATTAAGAAGAGCAGGACGATAAATCCGAGTAACATGACAACGATATTGGAGATCAGGAAGTAATTGGGGAACTGATGGAACCAATACAGCATGAAAGGAGTGGTTGCAATTGTAGCGGCAATCCCTACCGCACTGCCTTTCCAGATCCAATCCAGCCATTTTTGTTTGATTGAAATGAGCTTGTAAATGGGATTTTGAAACAATAAAATTCCGATCAAAGCAACATAAGATAATTGGAAACCAATGTCAAATAAATAATAAGGATCATACATCAGCAGTATAATGGCAGAAAGGATCAGGTTATTCATCCCGGTATTTTTCCTGCTCAATAATTGTCCCAGTGCCAGGATGCTGAACATCACAACTGCACGGATTACGGAAGGGGAGGCACCGCTCAGCAAACCGAATCCCCAAATGAGAACAACGGAAAAAAGAACCGCTTGTTTCTTTGAGATCCACCGGCTGAAAAAACCGAGTATGTACTGGAAAATAATTAAGATAATCCCGACATGTAATCCTGAAACAGCGAGTACGTGCATGGCCCCGGTGTTGGAAAAAGAGTCCAATACTTCCTGGTCGATATCAGCTTTGTTTCCCAATAGCAGTGCAACTCCGATGCCTGCAACTGATTCAGGAAGCCAGGATTTCATTTTTCGCCCGATCTCATCCTGCCATTTGGAAAAGAAGATTGCCAGGTTTTTGCGTGAACCGATCTTCGAAATCCAATTGGATGGGATGAAAGCTCTCCCCGCATAATGATGTGTCCCGTAATAATATTCCGCATCAAAACTTCCCGGATTGGTTTCGTTACGGAAGGATTCGACGGTCGTTTTGAATGCGACAAAGTCACCAAGTCCGTATTTTCCTTCGAGTGTGTCAAGCGTTAGAATGAGATTTCCACGGATGGGAATTTGTTTGTTTCGACGTACTGATTTTTCGAGCGAAAGGTGTATGGTTTGATAACCGGATTCGGAGATCTTGCTTTTGAATACCGTTCCAAAATTCACCAGCTCAGTTAACTCTTCAGGGGTTGATAAGCTTTTCTTCTGCAATTCCAGTTTGCAAAAACCGATCAGGGCAAAAAATAAACTGAATGCAATTACCGGGATAATCTTCGGGAAAAGAGTGATTTTGAAAAGTCGGTTAACTACCAACAAAAGCATTGTTATGGTAAATAACACCATCATTGTCAGCCCGATTCCATCCGGATTTCGACCAGAGACAAACGACAAAAGAATACCCAGGATCAATCCCAGTGAAAGTGGTAATAGTGGCATTTTCGTGATAGTGGGTTAAAAATTATAGACGAATCTAATAAATTGTTCGATAGAGAACACCCCAAATTGATTTTTCTTTGTTTCTTTACAATCAAAACTTTACAAACCAAATTATGTTTAAACTGAATTATTTTGTACCTGCTTTTGCCCTAACCCTAAGCCTGACATCGTGTGGAGGAGGAGAGACTGAAAAAAATGAAGTCGCTACTGTAGAAACCACAGATGAGTCGGGTGAGTCTTCTGACAATGATTATGTATTACCTCCTCCTATCAGTATCGCGAATGCATTTAAAGATGCCGGTTTGCCGTATGTTGCCGGTAAAACAAATCCGGTTGCGGATGCAGACAAGTATTCTGTAAAAATTGATCAGTTGATTAACCTGGGAGTTTATTCTACGGATATGGCCTACTGTGCAATCAATTCGAAAACACAGGAAGCACGTGAGTATTTGGTGGTTATTCAAAAGCTGGGATCAAAAGTAGGATTGGAAAGTGTTTTTTCCGATAAGGAATTGATCTCCAAATTTGATAAAGGATTGGGAGATGTGGAAGCATTGCAGGATATCATTTATGAAATCCAGGATAAATCCGATGAATATATGGATAACAATGATCTGAAGTACTTGGGGGCGATTCAGTTCTCCGGTTCATGGATCGAAGGAATGTACCTGGGGATTGACAATAATAAAGACAAATCCGAGATCGGGAAGTTGTTGGTTGAGCAAATGAGCTTGCTGAAAAATATCATCAAAGGATTCAAAAGTCACCCGGCTCAGGAGGATGCACGTTTGAAAGAAGTGATCAAGATGTATGAAGGTATTTTGAATACCTACGAAGGGATGGCTTCGGTAAAGAAAG
>CBFGPJ010000182.1:0-6427 GCA_965650615.1 uncultured Fluviicola sp.
AACCGGTCAGGTTGATACCGGTACTGAAAGCCAGTTGAATGATTCACCGTTAACTACAACGACATACAGTGTAACGATCAATGACGTTTGTGAAACAACACCGATTACGATATCAGGAGTGATCAACGCATATCCTTTACCTGTTCCACAGATTACAGTAGATCAGGCAACGAAATGTGAACCGGCAGTCTTTATATTAGAGAATGCTACAGATCCGAATATGTCTCAAAACACGATTTGGAGAATTAGTAACGGAGACGAATTTATTGATGTGGATTCATTGAATACTTCATCAACAATGAACGGAACCTATAATGTACAATTGATCGTAACTTCTCCGGATGGTTGTATTGATTCGACAACCTGGGAAAATTACCTGACGGTTATGCAAACTCCGGTCGCAGACTTTAAATGGAGCCCGGATCCGATCACCATGTTCAATACACAGGTATTGTTCACAGAATACTCCTTATATGCAAATACATACGAATGGAGCTTCCCGGGAGCAACACCTAATTCGTCCACGAACGAGGACCAAACGGTGATGTATCCGGACGGGCAAACCGGAACGTATTATGTTACTTTGGTTGCGAAATCTTACCTGGGTTGTACAGATACGATCACGAAAGAAGTGGTCATCTTGCCGGAGGTGATTATTTATGCTCCGAACACATTCACTCCTGACGGGGATGAATTCAACCAGACCTGGAGAGTTTACATTGAAGGGGTAGATGCATATGATTTCGAACTTCAAATCTTCAATCGATGGGGTGAAGTTATTTGGGAATCACATGATATTAATGCAGCCTGGGATGGAACTTACAATGGAGTACCTGTTAAGGAAGGTGCTTATACCTGGCTGATCCGGACACGAGAGCTGATCTCCGATAAGAAATACACCTGGAATGGGCTTATAAATATTATCAAATAGGATCATTGATCTTTCTGATAATGGGCTGTTCGTTAAAATACGGGCAGCCCATTATTGTTTTATCCAAAACTGATTAATAACCTTCATGATTTGGTCTTCAAAAGTTACGTTTCTCCCAAATCATTTCCGCTCTGATTCCACCGTACATAAGGGATCATAATTTAGTCTTTCCGCCGTGGCGGACTTCGCTTTTTCTTCTTAATTTCGCAGCATAAGTGATACTTTATGAATCTGAACGAATTTCAAAACGATATAGCAACAGGAATACCTGTAATTCTACCTCCGAAGAAAGAGTACGAAACAGCAATTAATCATGCACCGAAACGGAAGGAGATCCTTTCGTCAGAAGAGCGGTTATTGGCTTTGAAAAATGCCCTGCGTTATTTTCCGAAGGATCAGCATGCTGAACTTGCAAAGGAATTTTCTGATGAGCTGGAGAAATACGGACGAATTTACATGTATCGTTTCAGACCTGACTATAAGATGTATGCACGTCCGATTAGTGAGTATCCAGGAAAATCATTGCAGGCAAAAGCAATTATGCTGATGATCCAAAACAACCTGGATTATGCGGTAGCTCAACATCCGCATGAATTGATTACATATGGTGGAAACGGGGCTGTTTTTCAGAATTGGATCCAGTATCGCCTGACAATGAAATACCTTTCAGAAATGGAAGATGATCAGACATTGGTTATGTATTCCGGTCACCCACTTGGATTATTTCCTTCGCATAAGGACGCTCCACGTGTGGTTGTAACGAATGGAATGATGATCCCGAACTATTCGAAACCGGATGATTGGGAGAAATTCAACGCTTTGGGAGTTACCCAATACGGTCAGATGACCGCAGGTTCATATATGTATATCGGTCCACAGGGAATTGTTCATGGAACAACGATCACCGTATTGAATGGATTCCGTAAAATTAAAAAAGCCCCGAAAGGTTCATTATTCGTTACATCCGGTTTGGGAGGAATGAGTGGTGCTCAGCCAAAGGCAGGAACTATTGCAGGATGTGTTACAGTATGTGCAGAAGTAAATCCGAAAATCACACGTATCCGCCTGGAACAAGTATGGGTCCATGAAGTGATTGAAGACCTGGATGTCCTTGTAAAACGTGTTCGCGAAGCACAGGAAAACGAAGAAGTTGTATCCATTGCTTATTTGGGAAATATTGTAGACGTTTGGGAGAAATTCGACACGGAAAACCTGCACATTGACCTGGGATCCGATCAGACTTCGCTTCATAATCCATGGGCTGGTGGTTATTACCCGGTTGGAATTGATTTTGAAACAGCAAATAAATTAATGGCTTCCAACCCGGAAGAATTTAAGTCAAAGGTACAAAGTACCCTGGTAAGACATGCAAATGCAATCAACGCACATACAGCCAAGGGAACTTATTTCTTTGATTATGGAAATGCATTTTTATTGGAAGCATCGCGCGCAGGTGCAGATGTAATGGCTGAAAACGGGATTGATTTCAGGTATCCGTCATATGTTCAGGATATCATGGGACCAATGTGCTTTGATTATGGGTTCGGTCCGTTCCGTTGGGTATGTACTTCCGGGAAACCGGAGGACCTGGAAAAGACAGATGCCATTGCGTGTGCTGTCCTGGAAGAAATGAAACAACACAGTCCGGAAGAGATCCAACAACAAATGGCAGATAATATCCAGTGGATCAAAGGAGCACAGGAAAACAGACTGGTAGTTGGTTCTCAGGCGCGTATCCTTTATGCAGATGCTGAAGGACGTATGAAGATCGCGGCTGCATTCAACGAAGCAATTTCAAAAGGAATTATCGGGCCGGTTGTACTTGGGCGCGATCACCACGACGTTTCAGGAACAGACTCTCCTTATCGCGAAACTTCAAATATTTATGATGGTTCACGTTTCACAGCCGATATGGCGATCCAGAACGTAATCGGAGATTCTTTCCGGGGTGCAACATGGGTTTCTATTCACAATGGTGGTGGAGTAGGCTGGGGAGAAGTAATCAATGGAGGTTTCGGAATGCTGCTTGACGGATCTTCAGATGCTGAGAGAAGATTGAAATCCATGCTTCATTGGGATGTGAATAACGGGATAGCAAGAAGAAACTGGGCACGGAACGAAGGGGCTATCTTTGCAATTAAACGCGCTATGGAGGCTGAACCGAAGCTGAAGGTAACCATTCCTGAATTGGTGGATGAAGAGCTTTTGAAAGGCCTGAAATAATTGAAACTTCGACTCCGCTCAGTTTCCTTTTGATAGTAGGGATTAAAGGTGATTGAGCGTAGTCGAAATCATCCTTTTTAGAGTACTTTAATTTCCACTCTGCGGTTGCTTTGTTCTTCGGAAGCAAACTTTGCATTCGGGAAGATCGGCATGGTATTTCCGTAACCTACGGCAGTTAACCTTGTTTTGTCGATTCCATTCTCAACCAGATAAAGGTATACACGTTTTGCTCGTGCTTCAGAAAGTTTCTGGGCCTCGAAGGTATTTTCACCATTGGAATGAACGTGTCCCTGAATCTCTACTTTTATTCCCGCATTTAAGGCGAGGAAATCTTTCAGCCGTCTTAATTTTGGTTCTGCACTCTGAAGGAATTCGGAAGATCCGGGATAGAATTCAATTTCATCAATTTGCATGCTTTTACCTTCACCCAATGGTTCGATCCAGGCAACAATTTCTGTTTCCGTATTGGCGGATACAGGTTCTTCCCTGTCTACAAAGAAATATCCTTCCGCATCAATCTTCAGCTGGACTTTTCCTGACCGTTCGATCGGAAAACGAAAATCCGATCCCTGGTATGCTGCCGTAATATCTTTAATCCCGGTAATGGTAATATTTGCGATAACAGGCTTGCCTGTTTCATAATCCCTTACCAATATGGATAATCCCGATTCTTTTTTATCCGTTCTAAGATCCAGTAATTTCCCACCTTCCGCGGTTTCCTGCATTTCTCCCGTCATTGGTTCAAATACAAAATTAACTTCCAGGTATTCTTTCGTTTTTGGTGGTGCTATAAAACAAATAATGATTTCTTTTCCGGCAGTCAAATCAATCGGATAAAGGGTGTTTTCAGAAACAATCAGGTTCAATCCGAGTTCCGGTGATGGTTTTGCAATAATTCTTCTGATTTCCGCAGAACCTTTGGCAATTTCGTCACAAGGATATTTGGTCTCTCCTTCAAAAATGATCATCTGAATAGGCTGTGAACATTTTGCATTTAGAGTGAACCGTCCATTATAGGACGCTTTAAAGGAACAAAACAAACTGTTCTTTTCTTCGATATTATTTAATGAGCTATAAGCCTGGAAATCATTTACTTTCCCTCCCTTGCCGGAGAATTGCATACGATACTCTCCGGTTTTAAGAATCGTTGTGGCACCTGTGCAATCAGAAATAGCATTTGAGCTTTCAAGAATCTGTTGCCCAAATACAGTTGTAAAAAGGAAAGAAGAAAATATTAGGAGTGTGAGTTTCATTGGGTGCAAAGATAGTCTTTTCCTGAACTTTGAAAAAATGGCATTTTTTCGACTGACTGAATGGATTGAATGAGCGTATTAAATGTATTTCTTAGTTATTGTTTAACATTCAACTGTGCTTTCAGGCAGGTTCTAAGGTACAAATGATCAACGGTAGGAAAAATATGAATCACACTCACATCATGTGTTTTTCCCTGGATGGTCAAATCGCCGCTTTTCTTTTGAAGATTTCGGTCGATTGTTTTTTTCAATTGGTTAAATTGGTCGGTCATGTTTAATTTAGTTGCTTTTTCAAGCTCAGAATAAATTCGATTGGAGAACAACCATTTTGCACTTCTCAGCAGGACACTTTTTGTTTTTAGATCAAATTCGAGTTTGCTTAATTCCAATATTTTGGTATTGTTGTCAAAAGTTGGAATTCCCTGTAAGTACAATATTCCTTTTTTAGTTCCGCTGAAGTGAATTGCAAGTACCAACCTGTTCTGATCCAATCCGCTTACTTTTATAGCTTCAAATTCAAAGTGATTTTTGTTGAAGTCGATGGATTTTCCTTTTACCTGTTCTGTGAAGAGCTGAGAGATAGAATCGTAGTTTAAGTCGAAATCTGTTAAAAGATCAAATGTGTCCTTTGGTGCATTTTGAACAATATTCAATTTTGGAAGGTCAGTGACAGGGCTTTTTAGCGCATTTTGATTCAGATAAGTCTTACAATTGAGTACAAGAGTAGTGAATAGTTTATCTTCTTCTAAACGCGGTTTAACCAGTGAAAGGGAAATTGGTTCAAAATGAATGTATCCGAGATAAGGAATTCTGACCGATTGGTTCATGTCTTTCCACAGATCTTCCGCTTCTTTTTTAAATGAGATCCGAGCCAATTGTTTATCGGTTTCCTGGCACTGTTTTTCCAGCGTTTTACGGACTTCCCTGATGACTTCATCTGTGGCATCAAATCGGAAAAGTGTGACTTCACATGGATTCAAAGCCTTCAGTTCGTTGATCGAAGTTTTGGAACTTAAACCATAGTTTTCATTGATATTCAATTCCGTTTCGAAGCGAATTCTTAAAGAAGGTTTTTTTTCATCAATTCCGCAGGAAAAGGGGATGATCGGGGTCAAGCAAACAGGTTTTGCAGCCAACAGGTCAGAACATGCCGCACAATATTCCATTCTGATCCAATAAGATCCATACAGTTCGGATAGTAAATGATTATTGCTGGTTGAAATATCAAAAGAATCCTTTTTAAATTGGTAATCGTAACGAATTCCGCTGCAAGGTTTGTCAGAGCCGGAAGTAATTTCGGGGACCGATTTGTTGGCGTCTTTAAAGTACCCGGTTAAGGTTATTTCTACAGGAACAACAACACTGTTTGTGACCGTATTCATTTGCGGAGGAGTACTTGTTAAATTGACATTTACAGGTGCTTCCGGCAGAATGGAACGGCATGAACCTGTGAGAATTAGGAGCGAAAGCACTCCGATATTTAACTTTAAAACACGCACAGCAACGGAAATTTCATAATTGATTTTCCAAAATTAGTATTAACTTCAAGTTTATGAAGTCAATTTTTTATTTGGTTATTGCATGTTGTGCATTATCTGCATGCACAAAAGAAAGAACGTGTACTTGTTCCGATGGATACAGTTTTACTATAAAGGCATCAAAGAAAGACGCTCGGGATACGTGCGAGAAATATTCTGCAGGGCAAGTTGAATGTAAAATGAATTGATTTTATTTTTTTTTGTGAGCACCGTTGCCGGGTAAGAAAAAAAGTATATATTCGTGCCGTTAATTTATTTTCTAATAACCTTCAACTTAAAAAAAGTATGAAAAAATTTATTTTGGTTGCTGCAGTAGCAACATTTGCAATGGGCTTAGGTTCATGTAAAAAAGATTACACTTGTGATTGTACTTACACTTCAAACGGTCAAACTTACACTTCTTCTTCTACAATCAAGAATGCTAAGAAAACTGACGCGAAGGCTGCATGTACGGCATTACAAATTGGTGGATACACTTGTAC
>CBFGPJ010000183.1:0-6401 GCA_965650615.1 uncultured Fluviicola sp.
TTTAAATAAAATAAAGATTTTATAGTTCTGCGATCCTCTGCGAAATCTGCGGGAGACAATAAACACAATTCGTTTACCAGAGGGTAGGATTATTCAATCGGTCATCCAGGTTAAAGCGCAGGAACAACTCAAAACCTCCACGGGATTTCGATACCGGAGTTAAACGGGAAAGATTGAAATCATATGCAAGACCAACGGAAAATTGGTGATATTGGAAATATCCTTTTGCAACGAAAGCATCTTTGTAACGGCTGAATAAACCGAGTGCTGCCGCTACCGGTTTGATCGACCCGGTAAAATGGGAGGATTCCCGAATGTTGTAACGCAGGTAAGTTCCGAACATTATTTCCGAGTACTTGGACTGAAATTGCGCATAAACTGCCGGTTGCACAGCCAATTGAGTGTTTGCTATATTAAACGAACTGTTTATGAAACCTGAAATTCGCATTGCCAGTTTATCCTGGGCAGTGGATAGAAAAGAAGATGCCGGTTGATTTGCATGATAAACTGCAAGACCGCAATTCACATTGTTATTAATGTTATTATTTACAGAATACTTCATCTTTCTGAAGGTATACACAATACCTGCACCTGCATCCATAAATACATGGTTATAGGAGCCAAAGTTCTCGCCACTGCTAATACCGGTATTGATCCCGTCACCATCAAACTGGCTTGCCCAATTTCCCCTGTTCGGATCAAGAACACGCTGGTTCATTCCGCCATAAATACCAATACGCAATAAACTATAGCGGCCCATTTTGATATGATATGCCAAATCCAGGTTGAATTGATTGGTTGTTACTTTCATATCTCCCGCAACATCGTTGAAGAAGTTAAGTCCTAAAGCAACAAAACTATTATTGTCAGCATCTCTGCGTTGTAATCTCATGTCCAAAGATGCAGCAATCGTTTGATAAGGTGAAGCAACACTATTCCATTGATTTCGGTAGTTCGCGATAATTTGCATATGCGAAAAGGCTCCTGTCAAAGCGGGATTTAGAAGCATCGGAGCATATTCGGTTTGAGCAAAGTGAGTATCCTGGGCCAAAACACTTTTCGCAACAACCTGTGTTAAAAGGAATAGGTAAACGATCAACTTTCTCATC
Source organism: uncultured Fluviicola sp. (assembly GCA_965650615.1). Lineage (GTDB taxonomy): Bacteria > Bacteroidota > Bacteroidia > Flavobacteriales_D > Crocinitomicaceae > Fluviicola. Next base: position 1,110 of record CBFGPJ010000183.1, read on the forward strand.
CTATCTGATTAAAGTAAGATTACCCGATTTCTTGATTTCTTCGCCATTCACCAGTTTCATGTCCAGGCGATAAAAATAAACTCCTGAATTTTGGGGAGTACCTTTGAAGGTACCATCCCAAAGTAATTCGGTAGACTGTGTTTCAAAAACCTGCTCTCCCCAACGATTGAAAATCAACAATTGATAAGTTTCCAGGCAAGGCAACGTTCCAATCAGGCCAAATGTATTGTTTACTTCCGGACCGCTATTATTTGGTGAGAATACGTTAGGTAAAGTCAGGTTGTGACAATCTACATAAACATTGACGATCACAGTATCTGTTCCGGTACAGCCATTCGGATTCGATCCGATAACAAGATAGTTATTTGAAGAAGTTGGAACACAGACCGGATTATCACAATCATCACAGGATAAATATTGTGCCGGGGTCCATTGATAAGTTGTAGCCCCCGTAACGGTAAACGGAATTTCTGTTCCGATATTGACATACATTACGTCTGGTGTTGCTTCTACTATTATTGAACCGCTGGTACCTAAAGGAATGATTTCAGTTAATCGACACCCATTTGCATCTGTAACAGTAACCTTGTAATTCCCTGCGGGAATTCCGGAAATGGTTTGTCCGTCAATATCCAGATCACGCCAGGAATAGTAATAAGGGCCAACACCTCCGGATGCGGAAACACTGATACTTGACTCAGTTATTCCCGAACAATCTACCGGAACAATGACCGGGGTACTGATTAATTGTGTTGGCTGGTTAATTTTAAAAGTGTCTGTAGCAAGACAACCATGTTCATCTGTAATATCCACGTAATAAATACCTGCACCGGCATTGGTCAGATTTTGACCGGCGGAGCCTGAATTCCATTGGTAAGTGTATGGTGGAGCACCACCGGTAATATTCAACATAACACTTCCCGTCAGATCACCATAACAACGTACGTGAGTCAGATTGACTAAATTGATGTTCGGAATATTGGCACTTGCTTTTACATAAACCTGAACAGCCGATACTGCTGTTTGGGGGTTACAACTGTTGGTACTTGTAACGGTGAGGGTCAATGTAACAATATTTCCTAAATCTCCGGGGCCGGCCGTATAGGTGGGTGAATTTGTATTGCCATCGATCAGTGTTCCCGTTCCGTTATGAGTCCAGGAAGAAGTTCCGTATGCCGTGGTCACTCCCTGGATCAGTTTGGTTGCTCCAGGACAAAGCGTATCTGTAGGGTCTGTTATTTGAATCGAAGGAGGGGCGTCTATAAAAAAAGTATAAGTTGCATAGCTACTTGCCGGAAAACAGCTATTGTTACTCAGCAATTCCATGTTTAAAGTTACCGTACTTCCACTTTCCGTAGATGCAGGGTAGTAGGTCGGTGTTGTAGTTGTAGGGTTTGAAATGGACCCCTGGCCATTGCTGGTCCAGTAGATTGTTCCGGCTACTGCTGTCGCACCTGAAACGGTTCCGCTTCCGGTTGCACAAATGGTAGCAGAGCCACCGGCTACGGCTAAAGGCAGCGGATCGATGTGAACGGTATAAGTGGCTGAAGCTGCTAGTGGAGCACAGACATTTGTACTTGTTACGGTTAAAGTAAGCGTAATAGAATTTCCTGCATCAGATGTAACCGGGTTATAAACAGGGCCTAATGTCGTAGGATTGCTTAATGTACCACCACCATTGTGAGTCCAGTTAATCGTTCCGTATGTTGCCGTTGCACCTGTTACCGGGGCCGTTGAAGTAACACAAACGGTCGTGCTTCCACCTGCGATTGCAATCGGAGCGTGTTGTATGTTTAAGAAGAGTTGACTGCTGCTTACATAAGGTGCACATGCATTGTTACTGGTTACATTCAAGGTCAGTGTGACTGCATTTCCAGCGTCTGTTGGTCCGGGTATATACGTGGGAGAATTCGTCGTTCCGTTGATGATTGAGCCGGTCCCATTATGTATCCAGTTGGCAGTACCGTAATTAAATGACGCACCTGTTACCGTGTAAGGATTGCTTTCACAAATAGTAGCGCTGCTTCCTGCTACTGCTACAGGTAAGCGATTCACATTCACAGTATAAATTGCTGAAACAGAAGAAGGAGCACAGGAGTTATTGCTTGAAACAGTAATTGTAAGTAAGACCGTTGTCCCGGCATCCAGTATTGAAGGTGTGTAAGTTGGTGTTAAAGTCGTCGAATTACTGATGAATCCGTTTCCGTTATGTGTCCAGTTAATCATCCCGTTTGCAGCGTTAACTCCTGAAACCGTTGCTGTAGAATTGGAACAAATCGTTGAAGAATTGGAAACGGACGCGGTTGGCAATCCCTGAACGGTGATTGAGAAATCGGCAGTTGCAGTTGCAGGAGCACAAGAATTATTACTTGAAACCGTCATGGTGAGGGTTACAATATTGCCCACATCTCCTGTACTCGGTGTATATGTAGGACTGAGTGTTGTCGGATTTGTTAACGAACCGGTCCCGTTGTGTGACCAGTTAACTGTTCCGTAACTTGACGTGGCTCCGGAAACGGTTACCGAACTGTTTTGACAAATTGTTGCAATTCCACCTGAAACGGCTTGCGGAAGAGGTACAATGTTTAACACATGAAAGGATTGTGCGGTTGCAGGAGCACAGGAATTAGTACTTGTAACGGTAAGTGTTAAAACTACTGTATTCCCATCATCTAAAGGACTTGGGCTATATGTTGGTGATGCTGTGTTGGCATTGGTAAGTGTTCCATTCCCGTTATGTGTCCAGGTGATAGTCCCGAATTGGGCGTTTGCAGTTGTTACGGTAAAACTGGTTGTTGAACAAACAGAATTAGTCACACCATCGGTTGCAATTGGAGTTCCTTGTACAATCACATTATAGATAGCTTGCGCAGAAGCTGGCGCACATGAGTTATTACTTGTAGTTGTCAATGTTAGGACTACTGTTTGCCCGGCATCGGAAAAAGACGGAGTATAAGTTGGGGTTAAAGTATTACCGTTCGAAAGGGATCCGCTGCCGTTATGTGTCCAGGAAATCGTTCCGTTTGAGGATGTTGCACCACTCACCGTTACGGAATTGTTTACGCAAATAACGGAAGTTCCTCCGGCCGTTGCAGTTGGAGGTTGCTGAACTGTAATCACTGATTGGACTGTATTTGGACAGCCGATATCATCTGTGGCGGTCAGGAAGTATGTTCCCGAATTGCTCGAACTTGCATTGTTAATCGTAGCATTTGAACTTGGACTATTGAAACTATTCGGTCCGGTCCAATTGAAAGTCAAATTATTTCCCGTTCCTCCACCTGTTAATTGAATATTTCCACCTTGACAAATAACTCCTGTCGGTGCAGTATTTGCTGCAACGGTATTAAGTGTAAAGTTTCCGGGAGTAAAATCGACACAGATCGAATTATTCGGATCTGTCAGCATCTGATTGAACAGCGTTTTTGAAGGTGTCCACATATTTCCTGAGCCACTCGTATACTGAGCATCTATAGGAGATAAACTCTCCAAAAGAACCGAATAGGAAAAGTTTCCTGTTACCGGTAAGACAAAGGTGTTATTCGGATAATAAATGACTGGTGCTGAAAATGTTATGGTAGCACGAACCGGTACGGAGTTATTGACAACATACGTACTTGAAAGGTTCTGATAACGGTAACTTGTTGTTCCTGTATAAACAATAACTCCCGAAGCCAAATTAGACAATCCGGTATTATAAACCAGGTTGGACATTCCACTGCATGCCCCGCCGGAAGGGGTTGGGTTGAAACCGTTTATCGCATTGAATAAGGTATCATTTATGGCAAAAGCATAACAATTAGTATTGAATACCGGCCAGGAAGAATTGGTGTAAGAATAACTTAACCCACCATTTAAAGCATAGGCAAATGGAGTTGCAGAGCTTGGTGTCAAGTTGGTTCCCGAAGGTGGAGTAGTTGGAACCTGGGCGAATCCGGAACAACTTAGAAAGAAATAAAAAACGGAAAGAAGAAGACTTAATCTGATCATAAAGTGAAAAAATTAAGTCTGGAATGTAAATGTGTAATTGAGTTTGATTGACGACCTGTGATCATTGAAGTTTTCACCAATGGTAATTGACTGAACGTCAGGTCAATAACTTGCCTATAGGTATGTGTCGTCTTCATAATGTACAGTCGATTAATTTTAATCGACCCAAAGATACGGATTTATGGTAATAAATATTTGATAATGTACTAGTTGAATATTGTAAGTTACGAAGCGTAACTTACAAATAACACATTGGTTAAAACTGTTTAATTTTTGAACTTTATCTCAGGCATTTGAAATAATCAAAAGGCTCCAAACAATCATTGCATTGGTACAAAGCTTTACAGGCTGTACTTCCGAATTGGCTTAACATTTTGGTGTTTTCAGAATGGCATTGAGGGCATTTAACAACCGGAGAATCCCCAAATAAAATTAATTTGTCGACCTCATTTACCGGAGGAGCAATTCCATAAGCCAATAACTTTTCTTTACCTGCTTCACTCATCCAATCGGTAGTCCATGCCGGTGAAAGGACTGTGTGAAAACGAACCGTTTCAATGCCTTTTTCCATAAGAACTTCCTTGATATTCTTTTCAATGTAATTCATGGCCGGACAACCTGAATAGGTGGGAGTAATCGTCACTTCAACTTCTTTTTCTGAAATAACCTTTACAGCCCGGACAATCCCCAGGTCAATAACCGAAAGTACCGGAACTTCTGGATCCGGTACTTCTTCTAAATAATTCCATATGGCAGTTTCATTTACCATTCCATATTTGGATATGCGCGTTGCATGTATTGCATTTCTGCAAGTAAATGACCAAAATGTTCCGTATGTCGTCCCAATCTTCCGCCGCTTAATTTCCATTTGGAATCCGGAAGTTGTAATGTCGCTTGTTGTAATACGAATTGAATCCGCTCATTGAATGCCGGACGTAATGTTTCCAGGTCAATAGCGATTCCTTGTGAAATCAGTTCTTTATCCACATCGTCCATGTAAAATAATTCATCTGAAAATTTCCACAATAAATTCAGGGCATCAGTCACTCTTTTGTTCGATTCCTCAGTCCCGTCTCCCATACGAATCATCCATTCTGATGAATGTTTCCAATGGTACTTGGTTTCTTTCAGCGATTTTTCTGCAACAGCTGCAAGTTGCTTGTCGGATGAATGTTGCAGAGCTTCATAAAACGGAAGTCTGAAGGTGTCAAAAATCCATTGACGAACAATTGTAACGGCAAAATCTCCGTTTTTTTGTTCAACCAACTGGGTATTGAAGTACTGATTTTCAAACCGTAAGAA
>CBFGPJ010000184.1:0-6391 GCA_965650615.1 uncultured Fluviicola sp.
AGATACTGAAATAGCTTCGTCCTACTTTTTGTTCGGTGCAACCTGATTGGGCATTTAATTTTCCGGGAAGTAAAAATCCAAGCATCAAAAGACTAAGGCTAAAGAACAAGTTCATTTTCATCGGTTTCATTTTTTCTAAAATTACGAATTCCTCGTACGAATTATAGAATCAGCTGCAAGAAAAAATCGTACCAGAAAGTGTTATTTTCAATTCTCCATTGAAGATTTTCTTCAAAAATGAGTAACCTTTTTGCTCAAATTACGATATAGTGAATTGGGCATAATTATTGCCTGATCGAATTGTATTTTAACGCATATGTGGAAGAACTACTTATTTATTGCTGGAATTTCTCTTGCATTCAACAACTCTTTTTACGCACAGGAAGAAGATCCCTCCTGTTTAGCTCCTTCTAAAAAAACTCAAAAACTGATTGATGCGGGTCATAATTCCGCAGATCTTCAGTCGGCGGCGGCAAATTTTGCCAAAGCAATCGAAGCAGAGCCGGATAATGCAGGCCCTTATTACGAATTCGGGATGTATGCATACGAATCCGGCAGAAAAGCTTACGAGTCAAACCCGAATCCGTCACTGGGTGACCGCAGCTTCCTGAAAGCGGAAGGTTTGTTTGAAAAAGCAGCGGAACTATGTCCGGATTACCATTCGAATATCTACTATTACCTGGGGGTAATTAATTACACACAGGATCAAAAAGAAGCTGCTACCGCGTGGTTCCAAAAATTTGTTGCGTTTAAAAACAATGATAATTCCCGTTACGGTGCTGAATACACCAAACAGCTTGCCGATGTAAAAAAATTATTGGCCTCACAAAAAGAGGAAACAGAAATGCTTGCCAAAGAAGTTCCCTTCAACCCGAAAAAAATTCCGAATGTAAGTACGGAAAAAGACGATGAATACCTTCCCATGATCTCGCCGGATAACTTATTAATGTTTTACACCCGCAAGCAGGACATGAAAAACCTGGGAGACGTCGTTTCCAATATACAGGAAGTTTATACCTATTCCAGCAGAACAGATGATGTAATTGCGTTTGACGGTGGAAAAGCTTTCCCGAAGCCATTCAATAAAGGGGATTTTCAAAGTTATGGCGGTGCAACGGTTTCCGTGGATAACAAAGAAATGATTATCTGCGCCTGTAAGAAAACAGAAGTAAACGGCCAACCTTATATGAATTGTGATCTGTATTCCACTACGTATCAAAAAACGGGGCCAAACCCCTCCGATTATCAATGGACAGACCTGGTTAATTTAGGACCTAAGATCAATACTCCTGACGGTTGGGAAGCTCAACCTTCTATGTCGGCAGACGGGAATACGCTGTTCTATACAGCTAACCGCAGAACAACAAAAGACAACGACGTTTTTGTTGTAAAAAGAAATGCGGACGGGACCTGGGGAGCTCCGAGACCTTTTGACGAGATCAATACCGCAGGAAAAGATAAAAGCCCGTTCTTACACCAGGACAGTGAAACCTTGTATTTTGTTTCTTCTGTTTCCGATGACCGCAAAGGAGTTGGAGGTTTGGACATTTTCTATATGCGTGAAGAAAACGGTGTTTGGAGCAAACCGAAGAACATCGGTTACCCGATCAACTCGAAAGGCGATGAAGTGGGGATTTTCGTTTCAACGGATGGAAAACTGGCTTATTTTTCCTCTCAGCAACAGGGAAAATGGGATATTTACGGCTTCGATCTGTATGAAGAAGCACGTCCGAAGGCTGTTACGATCATCAAAGGAGATTTGAAAGATCCGAACGGAAAACCTATCGAAAATGCAACCATTGAAGTTGCTTATGAAAACTCCGAAAAAGTAGAACAAGTACGAGTAAATGGAAACGACGGAAAATTTGCAGTGGTTGTAAAAACGGATAAACCACAAGATATCATGGTTTCAGTTAAAAAAGACGGCGCTGCTTTCGACTCCAAACTGATTACAAAGGAAGAAATCGTGAAGAAAGAAAACCGATTGAACAACAAACTGGAGGTAAAAGAATTGAAAGTGGGTGAAGCTTACACCATCAATGACATTTTATACGATTACAACTCAGACGTACTTTCTGGAAAATCAAGATTCATTTTGCGGGAGTTTGCGCGTTTCTTAAAAACAAATCCAACAATTAAAATCATGATCCAGGGTCACACGGATAGTGATGGTGATGATGCAAAGAACTTGGATCTTTCCGACCGACGTGCAAAAGGAGTAAAAAACTACCTGATCTCACTTGGAATTGACGGTGATCGTTTAGAAGCAAAAGGATATGGTGAAACAAAACCGAAGGTTGAAAACGATACTGCGGAAAACAAAGCAAAGAATCGTAGAACGGAGTTTTTGATCCAGGGAATGTGATATTAATTACGAATGCCGAATTGCTAATTACGAATTTTGAATCGCACTTCGGTTTCGTTCAATCATTTTGAAGTCGGGGAAACCCGACTTTTTTGTTGAAACAACGTTTTTTTCTCCCTGTCACTTCGAGTAATACCGACAGAAGCGTAGCGAATCGTAAGGATTGTATCGAGAAGAAAGGGAGAAAATGTATTTTGGTACTTCAATTTATCTGAATGAGAATAATTACGGGTTTTATTTTGTTCCTGAGTCTGGTTGCATGCGGCAGGAAATCAACTAACGGCAAAACTCTCATTGTCGATGTGCGCACGGAAGGTATTTGGAAACAGGGATACGGACAAGGAATCAATATTCCCCTGCCTGAATTGGAAAAACACAAAGCTGAGTTATTGAAATACGATACCGTGATCTTTGTTTGTGAAACCGGAGCAAGTGCACAGCAGGCAACATCGTACATGAATGCGCAAAAGGAGCATGAAACCGTTTTTAAGAACGGCGTTTCGTGGACCAAGTATCAATAAATGAAAAAGGCACTTTCCCGAAACTTCGGGACTCAGTGACCTTTTTAATACTCTTAGAATTTCTCAATGATGGAGGAATCAACCGGTGACTGAGCGTAGTCGAAGTTACTGGTTAATTACCTTAAACGACGTTCTTCTGTTCTTTTGGTGCAACACTTCACGCTCTGCTTTCACCTTGAAAGTATTGATATATGCTTCAACCAGCATCACCGGTTTTCCTTCTGCATCCAAAACAGGTTTCTTATCAGGTCCATACAACTGGTTCGGCTGGGTTTCTCCATACCCTTTCGGAATTAAGCGAGACGGGTCGATTCCTTTGGAAACCAGGTAATCCACACAGGATTTTGCTCTACGCTGAGATAAATCCAGGTTGTAAGCATCTTTTCCGCGCGCATCCGTATGTGAATTGATCTCTACGATGATGTTGTTGTTCAACTCAAGGAAATCAAACAATTTATCCAAAACAGCCTGGGAAGCTGGTCTCAATTTATCGGAATTAAAATCGTATTCGATCCCATCGATCTCAATTTCTTCCTGCGGGATCGGTTTCAAATAGAAATCACGTGTAATACTGGTTGTTTGTGTAATGGAATTGGTATTCACACTGGTTGCATCTGCAAAGTAATTGATTTTCTGCCCTTTGATAAACAACTCTATTCCGTAGGTCAATTCTTTTTCGTAATACCCGTTTGAATCCGTTACAATATTATAAGACGGAAATACTCCACGAACATCCTTGAAAGTCAATTTCACGTTCGGCAAGATCTCTTCCGTGTCTTTATTGTAAGAATAACCGCTCAAATAGATATGGATCGGTTCGTTCACAACCTCGTAGATATCGTAACAACTTCCCCCATTACAAGGTTCCCGGTCACTGGAGAAAAATCCTTTCGACAGACGTGAATCCCACATCATGTATGCATCATCCCTGCTGGAATTGATCGGCATTCCCAAATTTAATGGAACGCTGAAAGCTTCTGTTTCCCGGTCGTAATGCGATTTGAAGATGTCCAAACCACCAATGCTTCCATGTCCGTTTGATGAAAAGAACAAGGTGGACGAAACTTCGTGGAAAAACGGTGTGACCTCATCCTGGTCTGAATTGATCAATGATCCCAGGTTTTCAGGTTGGCCGTGTGTGTTTCCTGCCGAATCGATTGCAATTTTCCAAATATCCATTCCTCCCAATCCACCTGGGCGATTCGATGAAAAATACAAGGTCTTGCCATCCATGGAAACATAAGGCTGAATGCTTCGATATCCCGGATAGTTAACTGATGAATCCAGTTTGTATGCTTCGAAGAACTTCATGTTCATCATCCGTGCCAGGTAAATATTTTGCTCCGTTTTCTTTTCTTCGCTCCAACGGGTATAGAAAATAACGTTGTTATTATTGAAAGAACCTGCTCCATCGTTTTGAGCACTGTTTAACGGTCGCCCAAAATTAATTGGTGCAGACCAGGTACTGTCCGCATTCAAAGAAACCCAGTATAAGTCACACAAATATTCCGACTGTTGTTTTTCATTCAGAATAACCCCACCGGTCCTTGCAGAAGTAAACATAAGTTTCTGGTCCTTATCGAAATACATCGTCGCAAAGTTTGCCGTTCCCCGGTTAAAGAGCGATGTATCAGCCATTTTTACACTGATTTCCCTTGTTTTTTCAATTTCTTCCTTCGCCAGGTAACAACCTGTCATAGCAACCTGCGCAGCGTGTAATAACTCATCATCGGCTTGCGGAGAACGGATGTAGTCCTCAAACTGGGAAATCGCTTCGTCATACTTGCTGTTATTCATATAACTTTGGGCCAAATAATAGCCATCATGCGGATAGGCTTTTTCCTCTGCGGTATTTTTCAGATGCTTTTCTGCATTCGGATAGTCATGTAACCGGAAATAACACCAGGCAATGTGGTGATGCAGGTATTCTTCCATCGTTACTCTCAGACTGGTATCAACTACTACTTTCGATTTGGAAAGTTTTTGGTTTGTAACCTGGATCTCATACGGATAGGTCATTGTCGAGCGTGCAACAGAATCGGAAAGAGCCAGTTTGTATTGTTCAACGGCATTTGCGTAATCCAGTTTTTTGAAATACTCATTACCCAAATAGATATACATTTTTTTTGATTGTGCCAGTGACATACCGGATATCACTAAAAACAACAAGCATACGATTTTAGATTTCATATTGAGAATGCGTATTAGAGTCGTGGACAGATTTTGTAATCGGTTGGTTTTTTCTTCTTATGCACATAGGTAAAGGATATTTCAAATCCTCCCCTGCTTTTGGACGTCGATGTCAATGAGGATACATTGAAATCATAGGCCAGTTTAAGAGTATATGCATCCTTCTTGACACCCAACGTTGCGATCATAGCATCTTTTGCTCTGAGAATAACTCCTCCAAGTACATAAGCCCCACTACCTTTCAGAAAGTATCCTGCTTCTACTGCATAAGTCTGTTCATGGAATTTCTTTTGTTGCATGATCAACACTTTCGGGATAATGTAGAACAGTTCTGTGATATTTACTCGTGTTCCCAAATGCGTGTACATGCGCAATGGCAGCTTGCTTTCTCTGCCGAAGAAAGATTCATTCGGTTGTGTCAGATTAAACACGGAAACACCAATAAAAGGGTTCAAACGTGCCTGCGACTTGGAATAGTAATACAAAGCACTCGCATTCAGCATGGGAATAAATTTGGATTGTGCACCGAAGTCTTCACCTGTTACCAGGGTTTGGTCGAACTCTCCACCATTATTCAACGTGTACTGATTGTTAAACGACAATAACTGGTACTCTACTGATTTTTGGGTCACTCCTCCCTGAAGTCCAAAGTTCAAAACATGCGTTTTATTCTTATTCAGGGGAACATAGTACGCTGCAGAAAGCAAGCCCTGTAATACATTGAAGTTCCCCGCTCCTGCTCTGAAGTTATTGATCTGAATTCCAAAACCCCATTTTTTGATCGGCATATCGAAACTGATCAAAGCAGAGGTATAAGGTTTATAGTTTACCGATTTCCATTGTGTGCGGTACTGACCATGAACTCTGAAATCTCCTTCTACAACTCCTGTCATAGCCGGATTCAAAAATAAAGGTGCTGCATCATACATCGACAAATGCGCATCCTGTCCATAAGCCAATCCATTCAGGAAGATTGCTAAAAAACAAATTCTAAATTTCATGACTTATCGAATTAAAGTTACATCGCCGGATTCCCGAACAACAAAATTACTTCCCATATCAACCACAAAAGTCCAGGTATAGACACCCAAAGGAACAGGTTCTCCTTTGTATGTTCCATCCCATCCTATATTGGAGTCATTGGATTCGAAAATCACTTGTCCCCAGTTATTATATACTTTAAAGTCTACATTTCTGAATGGTCCGCCACGAATAATGAACACATCGTTCTCACCATCCCCATTCGGAGTGAATCCACTTGGAAGTACAGGTAACAGAGCAATTGAAATGTCCTTTGAAACGGTATCGGTACAAC
>CBFGPJ010000185.1:0-6387 GCA_965650615.1 uncultured Fluviicola sp.
GGAAAGTCCAGGAATGATTCCTGCTATTGCGCTTCAAACAGATTATACCTCCCGCAACTATGGAATGGGAAATGAAGGAATGCTCAAATTCAGACAGGAATTCGATACCTTGAAAAGGGTGCTGAACGTGACCGCTTTTTACTCCAATTATCAGAACAAATCTAAAAGAAGTAACATCCAACGGATTTCCACAACAGATGATTTCAGCATTTTGGATTATTATATGAATATCAATCGCTTTTATCTGAGAGCGGATGTTGAAATTCCTTTTGAAAAAATGAAGTTTTATGTGAATGCCGGAGTGAAATACAGTTTGATGCATGTCGACAATATCGGTTCCTATAATTTAAACAATGATTCCTCGGAAATCTTCGATAATCGCACGTATTCTTCAGAGATTGATTTTGATTATACGGAAGATAACCTGGCTGGGTATCTTGATCTGAAAAAGAAATTGGGCAAGAAAGTTACGATCGGGGCAGGTTTGCGGGCTGAAAACTTCAATTTGAGACGTGCTTCCAATGTAACGAGTACGGCACGAAATAATTACTTTAATTTTTTTCCGTCGTTTAATGCCATTTACCGGATGAATTCATTGGTAAATGTAATCGGGACCTATTCACGGAAAATTGGAATTCCGGGTTTCTCTCAGTACGATCCGAATAATTCAGGGTATTATGATCCCTTTACTTCTTCCAGCGGAAATACAGCCTTGAAACCGAATTTTTATGACAATGCACAATTCAAGATCACTTTTTTCGATTATGCCCAGCTTTCCGTCAATTTTACCCATTCCCAATTTTTAAACCTGAGCGAAGTAGTTGTACAGCCAAATTCGCTACAGAGTGTTCAAACTTTCCGGACGTATAAGAATGTGAATTCGATCAATTATTTTATGGCACTTCCAATTCCATTTGTCTTGTTTACAAAAGGTCTGAAATTTATGGACGAACCGGTGGAAGTAGATAAGATGTCATTTTTGTATGTCTACAGTTCCTTTACAAAAACAACGATCCCGGATTATAATTATGTAAACCGGAACAAGGGAATATGGACATTAGGAGTTTATTCTCAGTTCATTTTACCATGGAAAATCCGAATGAATGTGGAGTATTACATAGCAGGAAAAGGAAATGACCAGATTTATGAATTTGTGAGAAATCGTTCCGCATTGGATGTGTCTTTCAGCAGAGAGTTTTACGAGAAAAAGTTAAAAACTTCGATTTCGTTTGAGGACATTTTCAATACCGACCAAAGTAATACGCGGGTTTCATTCCCGAATATTCACATGAATAGCTATTCCAAACAGGATACACGGATTATTTGGTTTAAGGTCGCTTATTCTTTCGGTAGGGTGGAGAAAAATGATTCGCCAGGTTTGGATTTGCCAAACGTAGGCGGGGACTAGTACTTACAACGATTTTTTTCTTTACCACAGATGCACAAATTTTTTAGGGCGCTTACCAGTCGCCCTTGAATATTAGAGATGAGAATGATTTATAGTTGATAAAATTCTATTTCATTAAGATCCAATTCAAACAAGTTACAGATACGACCAACTTACATAGCGAGACCGGTGCGCCTATGCTGAAGCTTCAGCGTAAGTATTAGGCTCGCTTTTTAATTTGTGCATTTGTGGTGAAAAAGTAGCGGATTGTGGGAATGAAAAATCCCGATAAGTATTACCAATCGGGATTTATATCCATTTTAAAACGATAGAGAACTATGTGACTATGTTCCTATGCGCCTTCGCTGTAGCTTGTGCCATCGCTAAAGCTACTGGCGACATGCGGTCAGCGTAAGCGTTGTGGTTAAAATTCCTTACAATGCAGCCAAAGCACTTTCGTAATTCGGTTCATCCTTAATTTCCGGTACCAGCTCCGTATAAACGACATCGTGATTCTCATCCAAAACAACTACCGATCTTGCATGTAAACCCTTCAATGGGCCATCCAATAATTCCAACCCGTAGTTTTTTCCGAATGTACCATCTCTGAAATCAGATAGTGTTACCACATTCTCAATTCCTTCCGCACCGCAAAAGCGTTTTTGAGCAAATGGAAGATCACGTGAAATACATAGTACCGTTGTATTTTCCAAAGCAGATGCTTTTTTGTTGAATTCACGTACAGAAGCTGCACACGTTCCCGTATCAATACTTGGGAAGATATTTAAGATCAGTTTTTTTCCTTTGTAATTATCCAATGAAATTGTTCCCAGGTCTGCATTTACCAATGAAAAATCTGTAGCATGAGATCCTTTTGCCGGTAATTCACCATTCGTGTGTAGAGGATTTCCTCCTAAAGTTACATTTGCCATTTTGTGTGTTTTTTTACAGTACTAAAATTAGTGCATAATTCCGAATTCCGAGTTCCGAATGCCTAATTATTTAAGCTGCGGTTGGTTTTTCGATTATTTAATAAAGAATGATTATTGAATCATATGTAGTTGAAAAACATGCTTCAACTCATTAGGATCAATCAATTCGTAATTCGGCATTAGGAATTCGTAATTGGCGATTATTTAATCGCCTTAGTCATTTCCCGTTTTCCCGGAGGGCCGGGCAGAGAGATCACTTCAAATCCAACGGATTTCAAATCGCGTTTTACCTGTCCTTTTGCACAGTAAGTTACCAAAACGCCGCCCGGACTCAACCAATCGTATATTTTTCGAAAAATTTCAGGACTCCAAAGTTCCGGCTGTACTCTTGGGCCGAATGCGTCATAATAGCACAAATCAATCGATTCTTTTCGCAATTCCAGGTCCTGGATTTGCTTTTCGACCTTTTCCAGCACAAAGTGCTCTGAAATTTCTCTTGGGACGTTCCAATCCACCTGGTGCATCTTCTTGAATACTTCCAGAGCTTCTTCATCACGGGTGAAAGAAGTATAGTTCATTCCTTCAATTTCTTCAGCTGTCGGAGGAAAAGCTTCCAGGGCGATGTAATGGATGTACTGATTCCGTTTTTCAGAGGCAAAATAGGTCAGGAGCGCATTTAAACCCGTTCCGAAACCCATTTCAAAGATGGTTAAATAATCTTCGGATTTGGGATTGAGCCCGTGTTTAATAAAAACGTGCTGAGCTTCCTGCAAGGCGCCATGACTTGAATGATAGTGCTCATTCCATTCCGGAAGATAGATCGTCGTTGAACCATCTGCCGTTTTTACCAATTCACGTTTCATAATGCAAAGCTAGCTATTTATGATTATCAATTATGAATTATCAAGGGAAGGAAGTTCATTCTTGATAATTAAGTCTTTAATAATTGATAATTCATCAGGTACATTTTACCTAAAATTAAAATTCAGATTTTCTTCAACGGAAATGAATCCTTAATTTTGCCGCATGAGTGAAAAACAGACCAAAGGCTTATTATTTATTTTAATTACCATTTGTATCGATTGTATCGGATTGGGGATCATTATTCCTTCACTTCCGAGTTTGATCGCAGATGCGACACATTTAACGATCAAGGAATCATCCAAATATTCCGGGCTTGTTCTGGCAACTTATGCAGCAATGCAGTTCTTGTTTTCACCGTTGATTGGAAACTTAAGTGACCGCTATGGACGCAGGCCGATTATTTTGATGTCGCTTTTAGGGTTGGGTTTAGATTATGTTTTCATGTATTTCGCGCCAAGTTTGGCCTGGCTGATTGTGGGGAGAGCAGTTTCCGGTATGTTTGGAGCAAGCTTTACAACTGCAGCAGCTTATATTGCAGATATTTCAACTGATAAGAACAGAGCACAGAATTTCGGGTTAATTGGTGCTGCTTTCGGAGTTGGATTTATCATTGGTCCGGCAATTGGAGGAGTAGCATCTGAATTTGGTATACGTGTTCCGTTCATGGTGGCGGCGTTTTTATCTTTGGCAAATTTCATTTACGGGTTGATCTTTTTGAAAGAATCCCTGCCGGCTTCCGAACGAAGATCTTTCGATATCGCACGGGCAAACCCGATCGGTGCAATTAAGCAAATTGTTCATTTTCCGAAGTACAGAGGTTTATTTGTTGTAACATTCATTGTATTGCTGTCGAATATGGCCATTCATTCCGTATGGAGTTATTATACAATGACCCGTTACGGTTGGGATGAAAAGTCTGTTGGGATTTCATTGACGGTAGTCGGAGTTTGTTTCGGATTGGTGCAGGGAGCGTTATCCGGTGTGATTGTCAAAAAAATGGGAGAGAAGGGGGCTGCTACACTTGGCTTGGTGATTTTAAGCATTGTGACGGCTGGAATCGGTTTGCTTCCCTACGGTTGGATGATGTATGTGATTATTTTACCTTATGCATTTTCAGGAATAGTGGATCCGAGTATTCGTTCATTGGTTTCAAGCCAGGTAAAAAGTAACGAACAGGGAGAATTACAGGGTATTTTTACTTCCCTGATGAGTTTGGCGGAAATCATTGGTCCAATCTTCATGATGTGGATTTTTTATAAATCCGTGCCACTCGCGGAGAAAAATTCTGTGTTTTATGGATCGCCGTTTTTTGTGGCAGCCGCTTTAGCGGTTATTGCACTGATTTTATTGCGTTATGTTTTTCGGAAGATCGCCTTCAAAGCGCAGTCCGAAAATCTTTTGGATGAAGAAGTAGATGAGGAAATGATGGAAAACGAAAAAAGCCCCGTTAGCTAGAAAACGGGGACTTCCATCTTTAATTTACTCAGCTATACAGCTGTTTTTTCTCAACTTGCGGCTTTTGTTCGTTTTGCTTTGCTTAAATGCTGAAGCATCTCAACTTATATTACCTAACCGTACTCTATATCTCCATGTGTAAAACTAGAACTGGGCCGCCAGCGAAGAAATATCTGGAGTTATTTTTTACCGAAAATTGCAAAAAGATCGATAATGCTTATTTGATGTGAAAACCATTGAATCATATCCTTTGTTTTTAATTGTTTCTCCAAAAATCACTCTTTTTAATTGGTTTTATGTTGTCTGTTTTTACCCGAGTTTGTAAGCGGTTCAGAAACAATGACAAGTGGTAAAATAAAGTGACTGCAATCTTTTAATTGATGTATCAATTATTACCTTTGTTTAGGTAACCAATTGATTATGAATAAGATTTTGCACCCGGAAGATCGTAAGGCAATTGAGAAATTAATTACTTACATGAATGAGCATCCGCATGAAAACTTCGATGTATCGAATCATGCGCGGATGATTGGCTTTTCAGTATCAAAATTGAATAAAAGTTTTAAAGCGTACATGGGAATAGGTCCGGCCAGTTACTTCCGAAACCTTAAAATGGAGAAAGCGAAGGAGTTACATGGTAAAGATACATATACCTGGACAGAGATCAGTTCCATTTTCGGGTATGCGGATCTGGCTTCTTTCAGCAAGGCTTTTAAAAGAATTCATGGATTTTGTCCACGGAATGCAACTTAGAGTGAGTAAATGACGTTATATCAATAACTCAATTTATCAATGTACTACAACAACGTAATTCAAGTGGAAAAACTAGAATCGATTATTTTTTATAAGATCGACAGAGCCATTCGTACTTATCGGCAGTTTGCACAGGCTCGTCTCAAATCTTTAGGACATCAGATTACCATTGATCAATGGCTGGTCATTCGATGTTTGATTGAAAATCCCGGAATTCAACAAAACGAAATTTCGGAATTGGTATTTAAAGATGCGGCATCAGTAAACAGGATGATCAACCTGTTGGTGGAAGCAAAGTATCTGAAACGAAAAATCAACAAAACAGACCGTCGTAAAATGGACATTCTGGTAACTCAAAAGGCATTGGACGCAATGGATGCGATGGATGAAGTCATTCCATTAAACCGTGCAACGGCTCTTGATGGACTGACGCAGGAAGAAATGCAAATTACTACGAAGGTTATGACCCAGATTGCAAGTAACTGCAAGAAATAGGTGCCCTTCGTATTAATTTGGAACCCCGATGATCGTTAAATGATATCGGGGTTTTTGTTTTGGATATTCCAATGTTTGATAAACTTATGAAAAATAATGACGAATAACATATTAATCTTCTTCAAGATCGCCATCATGTCTAAGTACAACAGCATCTATAATGCGTTTCTTCTCTTGAGCTAAAAAATCAGGAACCATTTCAATTATTTCTAAGATATAATTACTTGAGTGAATTGCCTGTACATAGTCAGGGGTTAATTCGGAATTGTCTTTTAATGACTCAATTTCAGCTATTATCCAATCTATAGCTATTCGAGTAGATTCTTGATTGTCCAATTCTAAATTCATTTCCAAATATTTTGTAAACCAAAATATTGAGTGAGTAAATATCCCTTCGTTTTTGGCAGAAATAGCCATTGATCGTGCAACATTTGCTTCTATTGATTTCATACGGTTTCCGTAGCCAAGCACTTTGTTTTCGACCATTTTACTTACCTTCTT
>CBFGPJ010000186.1:0-6366 GCA_965650615.1 uncultured Fluviicola sp.
AGCCACATTGTGTTCCTACATGCCATCTGATCCGGTTCCTGTTTGTTGTGGGAAACATTGCCAAAGCACAACCGTAACCATCGGTGCATGCAGCATCCACCTGTTTATTGCAAAACACAGGATGTACACAGGTTTTTGTATTGACGTTTGAGGGAGTGTCTTTTCCTTCTTTTTTGGAAGAAATGGTTTCTTTTGTTTCTTTCTGACAGGCGTTAAATCCTAGTACTCCAAGAAACAGGGCTATTGCAGCCACTGATAAATTCAATGATCTTTTCATGAATAATGGTATTAGTGAATAATGGAATGCCCAATTTAGAGAATTCGATGCGCTTTTCCAATAATAAGCATGTTAAAATATTGATTTCCAATGTGAAAGTAAAAAGGGTGTCTTCTGAAAGACACCCTTTTTTGGTTTTGGGTTTTAGATTTGGGCAGGTAGATAATGAACTAAACTAACACTACGAAGTATGGATATATCAGTTAATGTCCGGATTTCAAAAAGGTAAACCCGAAAACTGATTTTTATCAAAAATTAAATCCCCGAAGAGCCGTATTTTTGAATCATGAAAGAAATCGAATCAAAACAGGATGTGGAATTGCTGATAGATACCTTCTATCAAAAACTGGTAAAAGATGATTTAGTGTCACATTTCTTTGCACATCTTGATCTGAAGGAGCATTTACCAAAAGTGGTGCAGTTCTGGAGTTTTATTCTATTGGATGAAGCAGGATACAGCGCCAATATGATGGAAAAACATGCACGATTAAACCTCGACGAAGCATCCTTTGACCGTTGGTTGAAATTATTCCATGAAACGGTCGATCAGTTTTTTACCGGTGAGAAAGCAGAATTGGCCAAACAGCGCTCTGCATTGATCGCCTGGACGATGAAAACGAAATTCCTTAAGTAATTCCGAATTCATGTCATGTCGAGTTTCTGCCTGTATTCTCGATACGCTTCGCACTCGAATTGACACAGGCAGAAGTATCGAGACAGACATGAATTAGCGCAACAGCATAACATGCCCGGTAATCAATTCCGCATTCGCATAAGGAGCGCAGGAAACATAACGGATCACATAACTGTAAGTATCTTCTTTGCACGGAAGCCCGGTAAATGTTCCATCCCAGTGCTCTTCAAAGTTTGTTGAGTGGTAAACTTCTTCTCCCCAGCGATTGAAAATTTTCATATCCCATTCAACCGGTTCCAGTCCCAGTTTCGGGTAGAAATCATTGTTGAATTCATTTCCGTCCGGAGTGAAGGTATTCGGTACGTACACAACGAACGGTTCTATTGCGATACTTTGGAAGGCCGTATCGCTGCACCCGAACTGGTTGAAAACAATTTGTTCGGGATAATGCATTCCGTCAGTGTAATAGGTATGACTTGGATTGGGATCAGTACTTCCGGATCCAAATTCATTGAAGAAATACGAAATGTGTGTTGCTCCCTGCGACAGGTCCGTAAATTGTATTTCCGAATCACAAATGGTCGTTTCCGTTTTATCTACCGAAAAACCTGCAATCGGTTTCGGGTGAACAGTAATGAGGTCTTGCTGCAAGAGTGTAAACGTATCGACGCAACCAATGGTGGAGATCACCGTCAGTTCAACCGAATAGGTTCCCGCCGACTGGTAAATATGCAAGGGGCTCTCTTGCGTACTGCTTCCTCCGTCACCGAAGTCCCAGGTATAAAGTAAGGGAGCTTCATAATGGCTTAAATTGATGAATTGTGCCGGATAAGGTTCACACTTTAGTTCGTCATCAATCGTAAATCCGACCGTTGGAACAGAAAAGATAAAGACACTGGATTGAGCACTTTCCGTGCAATTTAAAAAGCTCGCAGTAAGCGTAACAGGGAATACTCCCGAGTTGTCAAAAACAACGTTGTTTACATTTAAACTGGTCGCATTGGATGGATTGGCATGACTTCCGAAATCCCAGGAATAGGTCGTAATGGATGGTCCGGTAACATTCCCCACAAAATTAAAGCTGTTGTTGGTCACACAAAGCGAGTCATTATGCGTGAAGGCAACATTTAACGGTTCATAGATCGTGATATTTTGCACCATCGTATCCGTGCAATTCGGTCCGCTGCTGGCAATCAGTGTAATCGGATAAGTTCCTTCCGCCGGGAAGGTGTAAGTAGGAGATACCGCCGTACTGACATCCGTTGTAATTCCGGGAACACCGAAATCCCAGGAATAATTGGTGGATCCGGTTGAATTATTGGCAAAAGTCTGCGTATATCCGATACATTCATGGTTTGTCTGAAAACCAACCTGCGGATCCGGTTTGTCGAAGAAGAAAATCGGTTTTGAGATCGTATCCGCACAAACGCTGTAGGTTCCGATAAGTGTTACCACATTTCCGGTGGATGAACTGAAAGCAACGTTGTTTACGTTTGAAGCAGTTGAAGTTCCCGGATTTGCATTCGGGCCGAAATCCCAGTTAAATTGCGTGGTTGGTGGTCCATTGATAATTTGACTGTGGAAATCAAGTGTATTGTCAATGAAACAAGTGGAATCAACAAAGTCGAAATTGACCTGGAACGGATTCTCCAGGATCAGGTCCACATACGTAGTATCGGTACAGGGCCATCCTGGATTTGCAACAAGCATAACGTGATAGGTTCCTGGTTGCGGAAAAACGTAAGTCGGTTCAAAGGCAGTGCTGTTGTCTGTTGTAATGTTTGTTACGCCAAAATCCCAATAATAACTGGAAGCTCCAAAGCTCTGATTGTCAAAAGTAAAGCTAAGTCCCTGGCAGTAAGAAATGAACCCCGGAGTGTTTTCCTGCTCTGTTACCACTGCTGAAAGCTGAACGTTGCAATTGACAACCCGGAAAAGGAAATCCCGTGTGACATAACTGATCAAAACGCCGTTTCTCCATTCATTCACACGAATTCCGACAACGTATAATCCCAGGTTATTTGCATCTACAAATAATTGTCCTGTTGTCGGATTAATGGTTGTTGTAGATCCCGGGCCAAGTGGAATTGCCTGGCTGAACGAGCCTCCCCAAACTACATTGGGATAAGGCGGGTTCGGGATTGGGTTTGGAGCGGGATTCAGTGAATTCGCTCCTGCATGCGGTGTTACTAATTCGTACGATAAGCTGTCTCCGTCCGGATCTGTTGCACTGTGATCAAAATTCAGGTTCTCGTTGTTGCAAATTACCAACGGCGGATAATTTACGAAACGAGCAGAACTGTTAATGTATTGATTTTGTCCACCGGGCGGAATAATTGCTTTGATTGTTAGACCGGTATCATCCGGGTTGACAAGGTTCGTAATGTTTGGTCCGCGACAACAACGCTGATAGGCAACAATGTAACCGCTTACGGAAGGCGGGAGATTCAGAATGACCGTATAAATTGCTCTTTCGGTACAAATCCCGGTCGGAGCAGTAATACAGGGATTGTTGAAGATGATCGGAAGCACGGTACTTCCCGGAAAGGCAACATTCTCATCTGAGATCCGGATTCCTGTACCTGTAAAAACGCTTAAAGGCATTGGGGAGTCGTAAGATGCACCGGTTGAAGCACAATCACGGTAAAGTGCAATATAGAACCTGTAATTGTTTCCTCCAAGGTAGTCGTAATAGATTTCACCTCCCACGATGTGTGATGCCTGGGAAGGAATCGCCCAAACCAACAAGAATAGCATTATGAGGTTTTTACGCATAAACGGAGAAAAGCATTTTAAAATTCAGTATTTTTTTTTTAATCTTTAAAAGTTTGACCTGCTATTGATTAAACGGTTCAATTTGTCATGTTAACGGGGCAAATCTTGTCAAAGTTCATGCCATTCCAAAAGTGATCCGGCAATATTCTTATTCCAAACTCGCGTTATTTGAAATATAGTTTCGAAATTGGTGACATGAAATTTAGACTTTGGTTGCTCTTTTTAGTGTTAAATCTGTCCCTTTTTGCACAAAGAGGCCTGATTCAATACTCCAAAGAAAATGGATTGATATCTAATGAAATTCGCGCTGTTGCTTATGACCAGAAAGGATTTATCTGGTTAGCTACCCCAAAAGGGATTGAACGCTTTGACGGGCAACGCTTTATTCACTTCAAACACGATCCGGTAGATTCCTTATCCATTGCTTCAAATGATATCCAGGGATTGGTTTTTGACGGGAACAAAACGATTTGGGCTTTTACATATAATAAGGGCTTGATTGCAATTGAAACAGAAACCTTCGATATTTCCAATTACAGCAAACGGAATATCGCTTCTTTCGGAAGTAACCGGATCAGTAATTTGGTGATCCTTGACCAGATCATTTGGTATACCTCAGTTGAAGGGAAGTTGTATTCATTTGATCCTGAAAGCAGGAAGACGCAGGTTTTTTCGGTCAATCATCCTGATGCAAAAGTTACCGGTTTGAATGCCATTCTGATAGATCAGCTGGATTCAACCAAATTGTGGATCCAGGCAATGGACGGTTTGTACTCCTTCGGAGTTAAAAATAAAAAATGGAAACAATTCAAATTTAAAAGATCAACGGATATAAATCCGGGTGAGACGATCTATTACAGGAACCAGATGACCTGCGCAGTTCAGGACAGTAAAGGAAACCTGTTTATCGGGTTAAGAAGAGGAGGCTTACTTTATTTTGATCAGTACCAGGGATTATTCAAATCATTCCCGATTTCCATTGAAGATTTGAAATACCAGGAAATTTCTTCGATCCAATGGCGCGATTCAAGATACCTGTATCTCTGTCTTTTGAACAAGGAAATACTGCTTTTTGATACCAGTAAAAAGGAATACGTACGCTATGAGGAGTCGGAAAGAAGTGCGGTTATGCCTTTTCACATCACGAAATTCGGTTCGCAGTTGGCAATTGCCAGTTCCAATGCAGGCCTTTTTGTACATGATGAATCGTTGATCTACGGAACGAAAGTGGGAACGGAAATGCAATTGCATGCAGTGCGTTATTCTCCTGATCAAAGAAATGCCTACCAATTGGTGGGAAATACCTCAACTGTCTTAAAACGAATAGTGGGTAATGGCCCGGAAACAATTCAATTGACCGGACTCATTGATGCGAAGTCCTTTTATTACCTGCAGGACGGAAGTATGCTTGTGGTGGGTGCAAACGGTTTGATTCGGATCGACAGGAATTACAAAACGGTGAAAAAAATGCTGCATTCCAATCACCAATCCATAGATAAACGTTTTCAGAATTCCTTGCTGGTCGGGGATTCCTTGTTATTTATCGGTACACTGGACGCAAGTTTGCTCCGTTATAGACTGTCCGATTTTAGCTGCAAACGGATTTATTCGATTTCGAAAGAAACAAAATTGGATGAAACACGAGAATATTTTCCCCTGGCGATGGTTTACTTCGATCAAGCTGTTTACTTCTCTGAAAATGAACAGTTATACCGTTACAGGATCGATTCAAAACAAGTGGAAAAGATAAAACTCTTCAATCATGAGAATACGGACCAGATAACCTGTTTGGCTATGGGTCGGAAGGGAAAATTGTGGATCGGGACCAGGGCAAGCGGGGTTTGGAGTTATGAATTGAAGACAAAGAAACTGCAGAATGAGTTTACTTCATTCAACGGCCTGCAAAATGACGAGGTGAATCAGCTGACACTGGATTCCAAAGGAAGACTGTGGATCCTGAATCCTTCCTGTATTGCGATTGTGAATACCTTTTCAGGAAAAGTTCAAAGCCTGGAAAAACGAAATGGGATAAGCGATGTGTTCGGAATAAATATAACTCCTGATTCCATTTATTTTCTCCAGAGAAATTCATACGTGGTCGGTGATATTGCAAAGAATTTACCATTGAGAAAAAAAGCCATTCCTTATGTTATCCAGGTGAGGGATATGAATGGATTGAGCCGGTTTTCTACTCAGAAAATCAAATACTCCTATGATCAAAATAACCTGGTTTTTGAATTCGGTGTTCATGATTTTTCAAACTCAGAAAATAATTTGGTGAGTTACCGTTTGCTTGGATTGGATAACAAATGGACGAACGGAAATCAGAAAAATGAAGCATTTTATCACAATTTACCAAGCGGAAAATATATTTTTCAGGTACAGGTGGTGGAGGGAGATGAATCTACGATCAGTTCGTATTCATTCAAAATTACACGGCCGTTTTGGCGACGTTGGTGGTTCATAGCACTGGCATCCCTGGTCATTGCTTTCAGTATTTGGTATTTTATGCGTTCGCGCATCAGGCGCATTCAAAGTACGGAGCAAATGAAGTCTGAATTCAGTTTGCAGATCAATGAATTGGAGTCCAGGGCCTTGCGTGCTCAAATGAACCCTCATTTTTTATTCAATAGTTTGAATTCAATTCGCCTCTTTATTCTGAAAGATGAGGTTGACAACG
>CBFGPJ010000187.1:0-6324 GCA_965650615.1 uncultured Fluviicola sp.
CATCAATTTCACCAGGTTTTCCTGATTGATATCTGACAGTTTCTTGACATAGATACAAGCTTTTCCCATTGTGAATTTCCCCAGGTCATTGATCAAGTCTTCCTGTCCGGGCTCACCGGTGGAAACATATAAGGAAATTGCCGCTTTCCGGGGTGAAAATCCCAATAAAGGCATATCTCCTTCATGACCACTGGCATATTTGTAATGAACTGAGCCAAAACCAATGATGCTTGGTCCCCACATTTTTGCCTTGAAACCGGAAACTTTTTCCATCAATCGGATCAATTCATAACTGTCTTTTCTTTTTTGCTCCGAATCTGTAAACTCCAGGATGAATTCGTTTACGTCTTTGGTTGTTTCCGCAGTTTTTGTTTTTGCCATAACCATACTATTTAATTCCTGCCTTTGTTCTCGATATCCCGGATTTCCGGGACTCGAACTGACAGGCAGTTTTCATTCATTAGTCTTTAATCCTTCACGGCCAATAAAGCGTTCTTTTCCCAAAAGGAAATCGATTGCTTTAACGACATTCCGTTCAACACTTGCCTCTGTTTTCAGATTCGCAATATAGCGCACGATTTCGTTTTGAAGAGATGGCGCCAGGCTTTCAAAAACAGCATTTGCCTGTTTATTCTCTTTTAAGGCTTTCGCTAGTTTTGGATGCGGATGAATGGTACGGTCCGAAGAATCTACTTCAATACTTACTTCCACTTTTTCACCGATCCTTTCCGGAGATTTCGAAAGCATTTTCGTATTGATATACAAGCGCCACTCACCTGCAAAGCGCACGAGTGTTTGCTGATAGGCTTTTCCGTTTATGGTCCCTTTTACCGGAATAGGTCCTTTATCTTTTCCGAATTCATGGAACAAATCCTTCAAAATTGTTTCAGGGACAAACACAAACGGATTGATCCCGATGATGTCAATTACCGCACTGAAAGAAGCCGTTTCATTTACCTTGTTCATGAGTTCAATTGTAAGTCTAAAAATACGATTATTGACTTTGTTTCCTATTGAACCAGCAACTTTTTGATGATAACTATTTGTCCCAGGTGATAATGCATATGTTCTACGATTCCGGCAATATTCCGATAAGTGGTCCCATATTTCGGATCGATGAAATCCCTGGTTAATTGTTCGTCCGGTAATTGTTCGATCAGCATGGCCGCTCTTTCAGCACGTTCCCAAATTTGTTCCTGCACCTGTTCCCACTCCTGTTGTGAACGGATCGGTGGAAGCATCCAACTGAGTTCATCTTTCCCGGTAAGTTTGTTTTCTTCCAGAACAATGATCAGCACATCCACATAATAGGTCATGTGAAAAGTAAGCGCAGCGATCGAATTCAGTGAATAAATCTGCGTCAGTGCATCTCCCCATTTCACATCCGATAAGGTCTTTTTCAAATCTGTTACCGTCCAGTTTCCACCGAAGTGAACATCTCTCAAATGTTTGGCCAATTGTTTTGAAATACTCATTTCCATTCCATATTCGTTATCTATCAAGTGTTCTACATTTTCTCAAAATTTGCAATCAGGTTTAAAGTTTCAAACGGAAACTGATTCGCATTGGAGCCTGCAATTAAAAATGCATTGACCTCCCTGCTTCGTAAGAAACCAAAGTCCATCAAATCTGAAATACTAGGTCTTCCGCTGTTCTTCAAATCAGCAAAAAGTCCTGTAGCAAGTATCAATTCTTTCCTGAATGCTTTACAACCATCAATCACCCTTTTTTGGAAAGGAAAAACTTCACTCATTTTACTGGTGCTTGTAAGATCTCCTCTTCCCAGCATCACACTATCCGATACCTGGATAATTTGCTTCAGATCATTCGGAGAAATGATATTTTCAATCTTGGAAACCACATGAAAATCCGGGGAAAGTTTCTTTACTTGCTTTACGTGAGAAACTTCTGTCACAAACGAAACAAGAATCTTTACCTTATTAGCAAGCCCTGATAACAGGAGTTGGTTTAACAGGATAGAATCGTGACCGGAAACCGGCCTCACCGGTAATTTGTTTCCTTTAACCGTAAAAGAGCGGTTCGAAGTTAAAAAGTAGGAATTCAATGCCTGGCAGCGAACGGATTTCCCATTTATGGAATGGATCTCCATTTCAACTTCTCCGTCAGCAATGGAAACAATATCTCCCGGCTGAATTTCGGTGTGTTCCAATTGAACAATGAAACCACTGGTGGGAATTTCATTCGAAGTATTCAACTGATTCTCTTCGCACAGATTGTAGCTTTTTCCTTTTTCAATTTGGATTCCCTTCCCAATATTTCCGATAAACGCTTTCTCGCCAGGTAAATCAACCAAAATTTCCAGGTTTAATTCATTCGTTTCGCTGAACAACAAAATCTCTTCTATTCGCGCTATGAATTCTTCCGTGGTTTTTCCCTTGTTAATCAATCTCAATCCAGTGAGGCCTTTCCTGCTTAAATGTATCAGGTCGAATTTAAAATCTCCCAGATCACGGGAATAAGTCAAATAGGTTCGTATCATGATTTTACATTAAAACACCGTTTTTCGCGGTTACGGGTTCCGGAATATTTTCTGCTCCGATTGCCTGGAGCATATCAATTTCGATTGCCCGTGTAATATTGGTCATAGGAACATCGTATATCAATCCCTGGAACGGATTTTCCGAATACTCGCTATTCCTTTCCGAAAAGTAAAAAATCCAGTTGATAATGGCAGAAAATGGAATGGCCAACCATAAAAAATACTCTCCTTGCTTATTCAATTCCGTGATCAATGCAAAAGGAAGTAATAAACTAAAGATTCGCAGGGAAATCCGAAGCATAAAGGAAAATTGCAATGGATATGGGAAATTCTTGATGCGTTCATTTTTCCCCTGGTCTTCCAACAGTTTATTGATCTGGTTCTGCAACTCAAACAACCTGAAATCCTCAATAATATTTGCTTCGCGAAGTTCTGCCAATCGCTTTCCCTGGTTGTTCAACAATTGAGTTGCAGGATTTGCGGAACGCACAATTCCACTTACTTCCCTCGGAGTTAAAAAGCGCAACAGATTTTGTTCCAAATCAGTATCAATATTGAATTCTCCCTGTAATCTTTCCCTGTGCTGATTGTGAAAATCGGCATCCCGTTCCCAGGGTTGGCGTTTGTGACGCAGGTAAAATTTATGTGCATACATCCAGGCAATGTGACGGTTGGTCAACTCTTCCTTTATCTGTTGAATTTCTTCCTTACTGATTTCCTTATTTGAATGATTCGTGATGTATGCATTCAGCATGACTGCCCATGAACGGCTATCGTTTACGATACTTCCATAGTTCTTTCTTGCTTCATACAAGCGATCATAGGAAGCATTGCTTTTAAAACCTAAAAAGAAAGCCAGTGCCGTACCGATTAATGAAACGGGCAAAAAAGGGATGGAGATTAATTCCCATTTGGAAAAATAATAGGTACAAACAACGATTGAGCTCCAAACAAGGTAAACAATGATCTGGTTGCGTGAAAAACTGAGTGCTGACCGGGTCGGATTTACAAATTCAGTATACATAGAGCGAGTTCAAAGGGTTCAAAAGTTTAAAAGTTTAAAAGGTGATGAAGTTAACTATCATAAAATTAGCAAAACTTCCAGTTAGCTTCCCACAAGAAGCAATTTCAATTGTTCATTACTTTTTCACTGCATTCTTTTCATTCGTAAACGAATATGGGAAGTCTCCGGCAACAAATTTACGGTCCAAAGCAGGTGTTGAAGTCATTTTAAATTCCAAAACAGCTCCTTTTACCAACTCGGAGTGCCTCAGGAACAATTTCGAATACGCTTTTGTGTTCATCCGGATAGAAGAGATGTATTTATTCTCTGCTGAATTCTCCGGAGCATTCAGGACAATCTGTTTTCCTCCCTGCAAATGAATGATCGCTTTTTTAAACAGCGGAGCTCCCAAAACATATTCATCCGTTGCCGGACAAACCGGATAAAATCCCAGGGATGAAAAAATGTACCAGGCAGAAGTTTGACCGTTGTCTTCATCTCCGCAATACCCGTCTGGTGTTGGTTTATAGAGCCGATCGAGTACTTCCCTGACCCAATATTGGGTTTTGGGGAAATCACCAGCATAATTGAATAAATAGATCATGTGCTGGATCGGTTGATTTCCATGCGCGTATTGTCCCATATTCGCAATCTGCATTTCTTTGATCTCATGGATCATTCCTCCATAATAACTATCATCATAGATCGGTGGAAGACTAAAAACAGAATCCAGTTTTGAAACAAAACGCTCTTTCCCTCCCATTAAATCAATTAAACCCTGGACGTCATGAAAAACTGACCAGGTATAATGCCAGCTGTTTCCTTCAGTAAATGCATCGCCCCATTTAAACGGATTAAAAGGTGATTGGAAAGTGCCATCTGCATTTTTCCCGCGCATCAGTCCGGTTGAAGGATCAAATAAGTTGCGGTAATTCTGACAACGTGCAGCATACAAATCGATTTCCGCCTGCGGACGTTTCAATGATTTCGCCAGCTGGTAAATTGCAAAATCATCGTAGGCGTATTCCAATGTCCTTGCTGCATTTTCATTGATCTTTACATCGTAAGGAACGTATCCGAGTTTGTTATAGTACTCAACTCCAAAACGGCCAACCGCACTCATCGGACCTTCATTGTTCGCTCCATGAAGCAATGCCTCATATAGTTTGTCAACATCATAACCGCGTAATCCTTTTATATATGCATCCGAAACGATGGAAGCCGAATTATTCCCGATCATGATGTCTGCAAATCCCGGACTGGACCATTCCGGAAGAAAGCCTCCTTCCAGGTAATCATTCACCAATCCTTCCTGCATTTCTTTGTTTATCTCCGGGTATACCAAATTCAATAAAGGATACAAGGCGCGGAACGTGTCCCAAAAACCCGTCCCACCAAACATCTTTCCCGGAAGGATCTTCCCATTGTAAGGACTCCAATGCACCTCTTTTCCTTCCGCATCGATTTCATACAATTTGTTCGGGAAGAACAGTGTCCGGTATAAACAGGAATAAAAGGTCCGCATTTGCTCTTCTGTTCCGCCGGAAACCTCGATCTTACCTAAAGTTTGGTTCCAACGTAATTCCGCAATATTACGTATGGCGTCGAAATCGCTGGTTCCAACTTCACGCTGCAAATTCAATTCGGCCTGTTCCTGAGAAATAAAGGAAGAAGCTACTTTCAATTGGACCTGTTCTCCTTTTCCTGTCTTAAATCCTACTACCATTCCGGAATGGTTCGAAGCGGATTCTTCCTTTTTCCCAATCAGTTTTCCATCCGAAGCAAGGGAATAGAATTCAATATCGCGATCCAGGTAAATCACAAAGTAATTTTTGAAATTGGTGAGTTTTCCTCGTGCATAACGTTTCGTATAACCAACGATCTTCCGTTCTTTGGGAAATACTTTTACATAGGAGCCACGATCCAGGGCATCAATCACAATAAAGGAACTGTCGTTTTTTGGAAATGTAAAGCGGAAAATCGCCGCGCGTTCTGTCGGGGTAATTTCGGTTGTTACATCACAGTCTGCCAGGTAAACACGGTAGTAATGTGGTTTTGAAACTTCTGCTTTATGTGAAAACCAACTGGCGCGTTCATTTTGATCGAAGACCACTTTTCCACTTCCGGGCATAATGGCAAACTGGCCGTAATCATTCATCCACGGAGAAGGCTGGTGTGTTTGTTTGAATCCACGTAGTTTATCAGCACTATATTGATACGCCCAACCGTCACCCATCACATTTGTTTGCGGAGTCCACAGGTTCATTCCCCAGGGCAAACCTATTGCAGGATACGTATTTCCATTGGAAAGTTCCATTTTGGAATCGGTTCCCATTAAGGGATTCACGTAATCGACCGGTTTAAATTGAGCTGTGGCAGCAAACGGTATCAACAAAAAGAGTAAGTGCTTCATATATTCTTCAAAATCAATTTGAAAATTACAAATTCCTTTGTTGAAATGAGAATAATGCGTTTTAAATCATTTTTATCATACTCATTTTCAATTATTTAGATAGAATTATTTAAAGTAGGTGACGTAATATTGCGGAATTACGTCTTTTTTGATTTATCAATCCTCAAATGGGTATTCATTCATCAGAATCGTCAACGAGCCAGGAAATTAACGAACTTCCAAACCGTCGAGAAAGGTTCTCAAAGAGTTTAACAAGTTTGTTGCATTCATTCGGTCCATATTCTCGCAATCCAATTTGGTATGGAAGAGATAAGAAGAATAGAATGGACTAACCGGGGTGATATTTTCAATATCCAGAATTGTATTGTAGATGTTTGTTTTGAATTCCTCGAAATCTTTTGTTTCTTC
>CBFGPJ010000188.1:0-6322 GCA_965650615.1 uncultured Fluviicola sp.
ACGAAACACAACCGTCACCGATCAATCTTGCGGAATGAAGGAAGTTAGCGATCATCACGGGTTTGAACACATTGAGTTCGAAATGTCCGTTTGCCCCGCCGATATTGATAGTCACATCATTCCCCATAACTTGTGCCGCGATCATCGTCAATGCCTCACATTGTGTGGGGTTTACTTTTCCCGGCATGATGGAAGATCCAGGCTCGTTGTCCGGAATGTGGATTTCCCCGATTCCGCTTCGTGGACCGGAAGAAAGCATTCGGATATCATTGGCGATTTTCATTAAGCTCACGGCAACGGTTTTCAATGCTCCATGGGCTTCTACGATGGCATCGTGTGCTGCCAGCGCTTCGAATTTATTTTCGGCTGTAATGAAAGGTAAACCGGTGAGATTTGCAATGTGTTTGGCTACATTCTCTGAATATCCAGGAGGTGTATTGATTCCCGTTCCAACCGCTGTTCCTCCCAATGCCAGTTCACTTAAATGAGCAAGGGTATTTTTAATGGCTTTCAATCCGTGGTTCAATTGACTCACATATCCACTGATCTCCTGTCCTAAGGTTAATGGTGTTGCATCCATGAAATGGGTGCGGCCTATCTTGACCACGTTCATATAATCTTTGCTCTTCTGGGCCAAAGTATCGCGCAGTTTTTCGATTCCCGGTATGGTTGTTTCGACCAGGACCTGGTATGCGGCAATGTGCATTGCTGTAGGAAAGGTATCGTTCGAAGATTGTGATTTGTTTACGTCGTCGTTGGGGTGCAGGACTTTTTCCTTGTCGGTTAAAGCTCCGCCGTTGATGACATGAGCACGGTAGGCAATGACTTCATTGACGTTCATGTTGCTTTGGGTCCCGCTGCCGGTTTGCCAAATGACCAGGGGAAACTGATCAGCCAGTTTTCCGTCCAGGATCTCATCCGCTACTTTGCCAATGAGGTCGGATTTTTCTTTGGAAAGTACGCCGGCATCCAGGTTGGTCAAAGCTGCTGCTTTTTTCAGGTAGGCGAAAGCACGGATGATTTCTTTTGGCATTTTGTTGATGTCCTGCGCGATTTTGAAGTTTTCGATGCTGCGTTCGGTTTGAGCTCCCCAGTATGCCTCTGCTGGAACCTTTACTTCACCCATTGTATCTTTTTCGATGCGGTATTCCATGGTGTTTTCTTTCTTTTACTAAGCTAAAATTAGCATCTGTTAAGATACGGAATAATGGCCTTTTCCTGTCATTTTTTGGAAAAAATACCTTGCTTAAATTATGAACGATTGTTTTTTAGCGTGATCGTGGGACTCCCCCTCCAAAGGGGGAATTGCAAACCAGCTTCTAAAGAAAGTACTTTTCTTAAAAAAGCTTAACATTGCTTTTCCCGGATTTTTATGTGCTTATCTTTAATCAGCACGCCCGTTTACTGCATCGTCTTATTCTCCTGCTTTCATGGTGGTTAAAATCACTGTTATGAAAATTGGAACATGTTTACCCGTTTTATTCCTTTCTTTTGTTGGCTTCGGACAACTTGCGGATTCGTTATATAGTTACCAATCTGTTCATCTGACCTGGGAGAATGACATTTTCACCGCGACTGACAGGTACTATTCCCAGGGAATCTTTTTACATTATGAATACCACAACCTGAATATGAAGTGGCTCAATCCTTTTTTTCTGCGCGTTCCGGGTATTGAGCGTACACTGAAAACGGGAATTGATCAAAGAGGGTATACGCCATCTACGATCCAATCGGATACTTTGTTGAGGGGCGACCGGCCGTATGCTGCAACGATTACCTATAATGCCCGACTTTTTTCTAGAAGTCTCAGTAAGCATTACACATTAAACTGGAGCATTTTTGCAGGTTTTATCGGGAAACCGGCTTTCGGGGAATATACTCAGAAAACGATCCATAAATGGATTGGCAGTCCGATACCTCAAGGCTGGAAGCATCAGTTAAATACGGGATTCATTGTGGATTTGAACTTCGGGTACAGTAAACTGTTTTTCACCCGAAGCAGATGGTTGCGTCTGGAGCTGGGAGATCAGCTTACGATTGGGAATCTAACGATTGATATGCGGATCCGGGGTGAACTAAAACTGGGATATATTGGAAATCGCAGGCAGTTTTACTTGTATTATACACCCGAACTCCGGATTGTTGGCTACGACGGAACTTTGCAGGGAGCCTTGTTTTTACGTTCCGGTGAAGCTGCATTACCTCCCGGTGTAATAGAACGTTTTGTTTCGGAACAGCAGATCGGGATTTATCTGAGGTATAAACCATTCTTCGCCAGTGCACATTTCCATTATCAATCCCGGGTGTTTAAATATGCCTGGAATCACATGTGGGGTGGGATAACGATCGGGTACATGTTGTGGGATAAGAATAAAAAATTGAAACATAAATCATTGTAAGGCACGTCTGCCGCGGCGGACGTACCTATGTTTTTACCGGCCCGTATTTATTTTTTATACCCGATCAAATACGTACTCACTACCCGGAATCCAATCGTAGGTTTTGGATCAAGGATTCCTTTGTAGGGGTCTTCGCCATAGATTTTTACTTCTTCCGGCCAGCTTCTCCAACTTCCTCCAGCTGTTCCGGGTCCGGTGAGATTCGTTCCTTCGTAAACCATTTCGGCAGCATTTCCGCTCATATTATATAGTTTCAAAGCATTTGGCCAAAAGGATTTGCTTGGTGCAAGCACGGAGTTAACTTCTGTGGTATCAAATACAACTGTCGAATCCCTTTTTCCTTGCACGAAATTCCCCTGGTAAAATCCGTCTGAATTTCGGGTGTAAGGCCCGTTCCACGGATAAGGAAGTTGCTTGCCTTCGTTGGAAGCGGCTTTGATCCATTCTACACGTAAGGGCAAACGGACATCGTTATACATTGCTTCCTTCTCATCGCCAACGGACTTTCGGACTTCCTGCGAAAGCCATTTACAGTATAATTCAGCACCTTCACGGGAGATATTCACAACCGGGTAATCGTTGTACTTTTTGTCTGAAAAATAATTGTCCTGGAAATACTTCATGTGGTACATAGGGTAGGTGTTCCATTTGCTTTGATCAGGCTTAGCTTTTAAAAATTCGTCTTTGCGTCCCTGAATCAGCAAATCGAAGAGGAAAGTGCGGTATTCAAAGTTGGTCACTTCCCCGATCCCCACATAGAATGCCTGAACGGAAACTTGTTTCCCGTTGTAATCGAATGTGCCGCTTGGGACATAGACATATGCATTCTTATCATGCTTTGACAAGGCTTTCAGCATGGATTTCTTTTTCTTTTTGGTGATGGCGATTTCTTCTTCCGTTAATTGGGGAAATTGGTACGGAGTTTCATCCAATGGCTTGAAGGAAGCAAGTTTGTGACCGTTCGGATTTTCAGACGGTTTTTCAATATGTTCGATTGAAAATGGAAGATCGGTTACCAAATCCTGGATTACGGATAAGAATGGTGCTGCTTTTGGAGTTCTGGTTGCCACACTTTTCGGTTCGGAATCTGCTTGAACAGGAACGGAAGTTTTTTGAGGAGTTCCCGGATTTACGGTTGCTTTTTGAATGGGTCCTTTTACGGTGCGTGTGTCGCCGTTATCCCATAAAAGGAAAGCGGAAAGACTTAGGATGCTTACAGTTGTTAACATGATGAACCATTTTTTAGTGAATACTTGCTTTGTTTTGGCATTATTCACTACAGAATTACTCACAGAGGCTTTGAAACGTTCTTTGGTCTGTTCAAACGACTGCATCACCTGATCTTGTTTCGCCAGTGCGAAGAGTTGATCTAAATTTCGTTGTTTATCCATGACTTGATACTGTTTTTAAAGAAGCTTCATAGGTGAGAATTTCCATCAATTTTTCACGTCCTCGCTTCAGGCGTTGTTTCACTGCCGGCTCGGATGCGTTTTGAATGACGGTAATCTCCCGGATGCTGAATCCCGAAATTTCGAAAAGGATGATACTTTCCCGTTGTTCTTCGGGCAACAGGGCCAAGGCCTCGTACAGGTAGTGAATGTCTGCCTGCGATTGCGGATTGGCTGTTTTATCGCTCACTTCCAGGTGAGTACTTCCTTCCGGGATCCGGTAAGCGCGCTTCTTTTGGTGATAATTACCTAAAACACGTACACAAATGCCGAACAAAAAGGAAAGAAAGGCTTCCTTCGACTTCAGAGAATCGAATTTCTCATAGGCAACCAAAAGGCTGTCATTCATCAGATCTCTGTAATCCATTTCATTGTAAACCCGCGCCCTGCAGAAGCGTTCGAACCGTTCATGAACCGGTTCGTAGAGTTTAAGAAATGCGTCTTGTTTGTCCTTCATTCCTGTTGATCACATATGGGTACAACTGTATGTTTGACAAAAATGGAAAAAGTTACATGGGAATGCAAAACAAAAAATGTAGGGGCGCGATTAATCGCGCCCCTACATTTTTTTCGGATCAATTATGGATGGTTTGGTTTGCAGGCATGCGAAGCATCACGTGCCTGCAAATTTTAGTTTATTAACTGGTTCTCTGCAACACCACCTTGCCGCTCAGCCAATGGTTGTTTTCATCCAAATAGCGGATCAGGTAAATTCCGGTTGCATATCCTGAAAGATCCACCTGGATGCGCTCGTCTTTTTTCAATCTCGGAAGGATTTGAAGGACTTTACCGCTCAGATCTGAAACATACAATTCCCTGATATCTGTATTTGGGAGGATCGTGATAATCCCATTTGTCGGGTTCGGATAATAGCTCCAGGTAATATTTAAAGCTTTCGGATCCGGTTTTACAGCATTTGAATCTGTTGAGTCGGGAGTTTGAACGGTTGAAACGATGGAATCCGGGATGTTCAAAGCCAGGTCCGGGATATTTTGCTGACAATCCGGCATGTAGGTATAACTCTTCATGATGCGGACCAAAATGGCATTCAACGTTTCCACTTCGTAACTGTCTGTTGACGGTTTGATGTGGCTGTTCCCGATTCCACTGTGATCTGTCAGGAACGTATAGGTTCCGTTCGTTCCCAATGCCAGAGCCCGCATCAAATATTCGGTGCTTTTGTCGATCCCGCTCGCCCCGATCGGAACGATGCGGATTCCTTTTTCTGCTGCCTGCAGGATCAAACGTTGTAAACGCATATTTACTGCAGAACCCTGATGAGGTGGTGCGTCCAGGATTAGGAAAAGGATACGTGCCCGTGCACTTTCGCTCCAGCTCAGGTTATTGATCGCGGAATCCAGGCCCACGTCCATTGCCTCAGGGAAATCACCGCCGCCACCTGCAGATTGCTCATTGATAAACGCATCCGATTCGGACAAAATACGGTTGAAATCCATGCTTTTAGTAACATATGAATCTCCTGCGTCCCTGTAATAGACATTCGCGAACCGGAAATTCAATTTGTTACTAATTTGTTTTGACTGGAAAATGATATCACTCATTTCCGCTTGCAGAAAGCCGATCTCGTCGCCCATAGATCCTGTGGCATCAACAACGAAAGCGACGTCTACGTTTTCTACTTCCTGGCAGGAGATATTTAATTTCTGATGATTTAAACCGTTCTCAAAGGCACTGACTTTATTGATGGTTGATACTTTTCCATTATAAGAGATCTGGATCGATAATTTTCCGTTTACAACCGGAGTTTCGTTCTTAATAGTCAACCAGCATTCTGCTTTTCCGGTATTGTCTGTACGGGTAGTGAATACTACATCGCGGTTCATTAGCAATTGCACAATGGCATCTACGATCGGAATCCCTTTTTCTGACTGAAGCATTACAGTATATCTTCCCGAAGGAGCAATTTCCCATGTTTTCTGGTAATTTGCCAATTCTCCTTTGTTCAGGTCCTGCCACATTTTCCACTTCGAAAAATCGTTGATCTCGCCTGCGGTTAGCAGTTTTGAACTGGCTGTTCCCGTATAGGTCATTCCTAAACCTCCGGCAGTTCCGGGAGGAATGGCCATCACACGACCGTCAGAAGCTGATCTTACCGGAGCACTGCTATAAGCGTCACACCGGCTTATTTTTGCTGAAGAAACTCTTTTTTCGCTTTTGGAAGAAACAATCGCTACTTCTTCGATCGATCGCATTTCATCACGCAGGTCGCCGCTTTTTGTTTTTGTTACCCGTTTCGGAGCGCTCGGATCTTCTTTCATTTTGAATTCAGCTACCTCATCTCCGGTTACTTTGATTTCTTTCCGGATAGGCGAATAGCCAGCGTAGTTCATAACACACACATACGTTCCAGTATCAAGTGCAATAGCAAAGTTTCCAAGTTTGTCCGTTAAAACGGAAGCTACTAATTTGTCTCCTTTGTAGATGTCGACATTTCCGTAACGAAGGGCTTCACTG
>CBFGPJ010000189.1:0-6315 GCA_965650615.1 uncultured Fluviicola sp.
GAAAGCAATCTTATTTTCTTTGTTCATACTTGTAAGCGTAATAGCTTCTTCTCAATCAATCTACGATTCCAATTTCAAAGTAACTGATATTGATGGAAATGAATTCGATCTTGCTTCACTGAAAGGAAAAAAGGTGATGATCGTCAATACAGCTTCAAAATGTGGATTAACACCACAATACGAGGAACTGGAGAAACTATATGAAACATATAAGGACCAGAATTTTGTGATCATTGGCTTTCCATCCAATGACTTTATGTCACAGGAACCTGGTTCAAATGAAGAAATCAAAGAATTTTGCAAAAAGAACTATGGTGTAAGCTTCCCGATGATGAGCAAAATTGAGGTCAAAGGAAAAGGAATGCACCCAATATACCAGTTCCTTACTGAGAAAAAACAAAATGGATACTCAGACAATTCCGTGAAATGGAATTTTCAAAAATACCTGATCGATGAAAACGGAAAATTGGTGAAAGTAATTGCTCCGGGAACCAAGCCCTTATCTGAAGAGATTACTTCGTGGATTGTAAACAAATAACAAACAAATACAAATGAAAATTAAAAACCTTGCTACCTTGGCATTCATAGGAACCACCTTTGTAAGCACAGTATTAGCACAAGATGAAAAAATTACGACTTCCAAGGAGTTCGAATACCAGGTTGGTGAGCCTTACCCGGTTGTTGATGCTCCGATAAAAAGTTATGCCTCAAAAGACGGAAGTGTTGTTTCCTTTAAAATGAGCAGAGGGAAAGTAACCCTTCAAAAATTTGGCGGCAGCAAATTCACCCAGGAATCGATTGAAGTTTATGAAGACTTTCCGAAAGGAACTGTTTACGAAGATGATATAGAAACAAATGATTTCGTTTATTTACTTTTTTCTGTTTGGGACAAAGCCAATAAAACAGAACAATTGTACGTAAGATCAATTAATCTTTCATCCGGAAAATTTGAAAACGAAGGTGAGCGTGTAATCGCTGTGGAAGGAAAAGTAACAGGTGGAGACGGAAACAAATTCAAATTAGCCACTTCCTTTGATAATTCTAAATTGTTGATTTATTTTCGTAAGAAACCTGAATCCCGTAATGATAAGATCAACAAAGATGTGATCGGTTTGCACGTATTTAGCACTGACTTAAAGGAACTTTGGGGTAAGGACGTGGAAATGCCATACACGGAAGCGCGCATGAATAACATCGATTATACAGTTGGTTCCAACGGTGATGTTTTCATTTTGACGGAAGTTATGAAAGAGGGAGAAACAAGACGTTATGATCGTGATGACAACCCGAATTTCGATTATCAATTGGTTTCGATTTCCGAATCAGGTGTTGATGTAAATGCATCTGATGTGGATGTTAATGGAAAATATGTTACTCAGGTAAACTTCTTCGAGGGAAGAGATAATGCATTACTAATTGCCGGGTTTTATGGTAACAAAAGAGGAATTCAGGTTGACGGGATCTTCTATTGCTCCCTGAACAAAGACGGTAAACAGGCAGACTTCAAATCATTTGAAATACCTACTGAATTAATTAAGCAGTACATGTCCCAGAGAAGTCAGGACAAAATGGATAAGAAAGAAGACAAAGGAAAAGACCTTGGTCTTACCAATATGCGTCTGAGAGAATTATTCATTGAAGATGACGGAAGTATCTTATTTGCAAGTGAAAAATACTATGTAGTGTCCTATACGGATACAAAAACCGGTCAAACGACGTATACCCATTACTATGAGGAAATGTTGGCAGGTAAAATCAACAAAAATGGTGAGTTGGTTTATATGAGAAAACTCCCAAAACGACAAATCAGTGGTAGAACAAGCATGCCTTACTATCGCGGTGGATTAGGATACCGTCTGGTTGATTCAAAAAACAATTATTACTTCATGTTCCTTGACAATGTGAAGAACATCGAATTGGCGGAGAACAAAGTTCCTGAAAGGCACCAGGACGGAAGAGGAGGTTTCTTAACTGCTTATCAAATCAATAAGGAAACCGGAGCTGTCCGCAAACTATCTATTTTGGATACGCGGGATGCACAGGGATACGACTTGTTCCAATTCAATACTGAAAGAATAGTTGCTGTGGATGATGATGAATTTGCACTGGAGTGCTACATCAAAAGCAAGCAAGATATCATGATCCGGATCAAAGTTCTGGAATAAGCAAAAAGCCCCGGTTTGACCGGGGCTTTTTTCTGTTAAAATGTCAATATTTTGTTGATAAGTACTGGCTTTCACACGCTCTTCCACTAGTAAAAACGGCTTAAATTCCGTATATTTGTTCTGCATTGAAAAATGCATTTTTTAAGCAATTTATTTTATGAGCGAAGAAAAAAAGAATCAGGATTATTCTGCGGATAATATTCAGGTATTAGAAGGCTTAGAGGCTGTTCGTAAACGTCCTGCCATGTATATTGGTGATGTAGGGGTAAAAGGTTTGCATCACCTGGTTTATGAGGTCGTTGATAACTCCATTGATGAGGCTTTGGCGGGTCATTGTGACACAATTGATGTTGCAATTAACGAGGATAACTCGATTACAGTAATTGATAACGGACGCGGTATTCCAACCGGAATTAATAAGAAAGAAGGAAAATCTGCTTTGGAGATCGTAATGACGGTACTTCACGCAGGTGGAAAATTCGACAAAGACACGTATAAAGTTTCCGGTGGATTACACGGAGTTGGGGTTTCTTGTGTGAACGCATTATCTACTCACTTACACGCTGTCGTACATCGTGACGGAAAGATCTTTGAACAGGAATACAATATCGGTAAGCCTTTATACGATGTACGAGAGGTTGGAAATTCCGATAAACACGGTACGGAAGTGACATTCAAACCGGATGGATCTATCTTTGAATTTACGGAATATAATTATGATACTCTTGCAGCGCGTATGCGTGAATTGGCATTCCTGAACAAAGGAATCAAAATTACTTTGCGGGACTTACGCGAACTGGATGATAACGGAAAGGCGAAAACGGATCTTTTCTATTCTGAAGGAGGATTGAAAGAGTTTGCACAGTATTTGGACCGCAACCGTGAGCCATTAATCTCAGACGTGATCTATTTCGAAGGAGAACGTGAAGGAATTCCGGTTGAAGTTGCTTTGACTTACAATACTTCGTATACAGAAAACATTCAGGCATATGTCAACAACATTAACACACACGAAGGTGGTACTCACCTCTCAGGTTTCCGTCGTGGTTTGACAAATACCCTGAAAAAATATGCTACCGACAGCGGTATGCTGGCGAAAGAAAAGATTGAGATCGACGGAGATGATTTCCGTGAAGGATTGACTGCTGTTGTATCGGTAAAAGTTCAGGAGCCTCAATTTGAAGGACAAACCAAAACGAAATTAGGAAACAGGGAAGTAACTGCTCCGGTATCTCAAGGGGTTTCGGAAATGCTAACAATTTACCTGGAAGAGCATCCTGCTGAAGCGAAAATCATCGTTGATAAGGTAATTCTTGCTGCAAGAGCTCGTCACGCTGCACGAAAAGCGCGTGAAATGGTCCAAAGAAAGAATGTGATGTCCGGATCCGGGTTACCAGGAAAACTGGCAGACTGTTCTGAAAAAGATCCTACCTTGTGTGAGATCTACTTTGTCGAGGGAGATTCGGCGGGTGGAACTGCCAAACAAGGGCGTGACAGACATTTCCAGGCTATTATGCCGCTTCGTGGTAAGATCCTGAACGTGGAAAAAGCGATGCAGCACAAAATTTTTGAGAACGAAGAAATCAAAAATATGTACACTGCACTTGGAGTTCGAATCGGAACAGAAGAAGATTCCAAAGCTCTGAACCTGGACAAGCTTCGTTACCACAAGATCATTATCATGTGTGATGCCGATGTCGATGGTTCTCACATTGAGACACTGATCTTAACGTTCTTCTTCCGTTATATGAAAGAATTGATCGAGAATGGATATATCTATATCGCAACTCCACCTCTATACCAGGTGAAAAAAGGAACGAGAGCAGAATATGCCTGGAATGAGGATCAGCGCGACCTGTTAATTACACAACTAAAAGGAAACGGTGCAGATTCTTCCGTAAACGTTCAGCGATATAAAGGTTTGGGTGAGATGAACGCAGAACAATTGTGGGATACAACCATGAACCCTGAACACAGAACATTGCGCCAGGTTACGATCGAAAACGCGGCAGAGTGTGATCAGATCTTCTCCATGCTGATGGGAGATGAAGTTCCGCCAAGACGTGAATTCATTGAAAAAAATGCGAAATACGCAAAAATTGATATCTAAAAGAGAAGCCCCGACATTCATCGTCGGGGCTTTTTTTTATATTTATATCCGAATCAATTTTAGTCAAACAAAATCCCTCTTATGATCTACCGATTAGTGCTCTTGTTCATCCCGTCCCTTCTGGTCGTAGGTTGCTTTGATTACGATAAAGAAAATAAAGAAGTCAGGGAAGC
This sequence comes from uncultured Fluviicola sp., assembly GCA_965650615.1. GTDB lineage: Bacteria > Bacteroidota > Bacteroidia > Flavobacteriales_D > Crocinitomicaceae > Fluviicola. The sequence continues at coordinate 4,449 of CBFGPJ010000189.1, forward strand.
CTTTAAAAACAATCACTATGATTTTAAGTTGGATAAAACCCTTAAATACGAGGGAATTTCATTTAAATTACCGGATCACTTCAAACAAAACTATTCACATAATTATACTATAAAAAATTCCTCTTTGACGAGAACCAGTAATGCACTCAATATCTATTTTTCTGTTGAGCGATTTAATAAGTCAGACCTGAACAGAGCGTTTGTTTCTGATTTTGTTATTGAGGGTGATCTGCTGAATACGTTCCAGGATGCCTACGTTTGGCGCAGATTCGAATCGCTTGATAATTCAGGGATATCGATCAAAAAGGAACTCCCGAAAACATTCCGGAATAAAGGACTTATTCAAACGATCTCAGGTGATGGGACCTATTCAGGACAGGCTTATTATGTAACTTCAACAATCAAAGTCGGAAATGAATACTATGTGTTCCAATGGATCACCAGTAAGCCTATCATGAATTATACTTACGACGATTTTGAACGGATTCTGAAAAGCGTACGAAAATCAAAATGACACACGCGGATTTAATTGCAAAATTCGAAAAGGAATTACCCGGAGAAAAGTCTCATCTTGCATTTATGCCTGTTAGAGGAAGTTCAATGGAACAAATCAGGAAAGGTATTGCTTTCCGGGATGCGGCTGTTGCCATTATTTTATTTCACAACGACGCGGATAAGTTATGTACGATCGTAACCAGGAGACAGGAATACGATGGATCACACAGCGGGCAAATCAGCTTTCCCGGAGGGAAAAAAGAACTCAATGATTCAAACCTTCTGGATACCGCAATCCGGGAATGTTATGAGGAAATCGGGGTTCATGCCGCCAATTTTGAAGTGTTAAAAGAATTGACCCCGCTTTTTGTTCCTGTAAGCCAGTTTTTAATCACCCCTTACATCTTCTACTCCCAAAACAAATCTTTCGATTACATGCGCTCTGAGCGTGAAGTAGCAGCAATTCATGAGTTAGACTTACTCGATCTTTTTGAATCTGAAGTTGTGGGGGTTGATGTTCGGATCAATCCGGATTTCATCCTAAAGAATGTCCCACATTTCAAACAGGGAGACATTCTTATTTGGGGAGCAACGGCGCTTATTTTAAATGAACTGAAAGATATCCTGGCCTAGAATCTAACCCGGGCAAAGCCAAGAGCAGCAGAAACACTTGTTCCGTCTTTTAAGAAGAAACTCAAAGCATCTCTTGAAGCTATTCCAAATTCATAAGCACCATCCTTCAAAATAAAGGTCAATCCAAGCGGAATGTTATTTTTATATACTCCACCACCATAGTAACCGATGCTCAATTGAAGCCATTTTACCGGAATGATATCACCACCGAATGAATAAACCGGATTTTGGATCGATCCCGGAGTTTCTTTATTGAACGGTGCCACAACATCAAATCCTAAACGTACATATTTGATCGGTTCGTAACTTACTCCAAATCTAAAATCAGAAGCATTGATTAAGGTATATTTCTGTTCTCCCTCCAGTGTCATCAATCCATTATCCCTAACCAACTGATTCACTGTTTGCGTAATATTATCACTGTTTACACCACCGATATTAAAGCTCGCAAACAAGGTGTCTTTTACTTTGTAAACATTTCGCTTATAAGTGACCGAACCAATATTATTGACAGCAGCAGCTATTCGCACTTTATTGAATAGAATGATGCTTGCAGAAAGGTCAATTCCGTAACCTGTTCCCATGACAGGTGCCATTCCCTTGCTTTTCTTCGGAACAGAATTAGCCCCGCTTACATCTCCATAATCAATATCAAATGTAGGAGTGATCGCTGAATACATTCTAAGACCTTCATCATCCGAAGTCATATTGAACATTGCCATGGAAGTGATCAATCGCG
>CBFGPJ010000190.1:0-6274 GCA_965650615.1 uncultured Fluviicola sp.
TACGACGGATTTGAACAGCTATACGAAAGAACAGTATATGCAGCATCAGATCGGTATCAAGTACTCGCAGCGAATCGATTCACTGACACGTTTTGAGTTGGAGCCAAAAATCCAGTTGAATAACACGGAACAAAACACCTTGTCAAGAACTGATTTCTTATCGAGGGATAGTACTTTGACGCGTTTTACTACGATTGAGAATGGCAGTAAAGCAACCGGGTCAAATTTGAACACAACTTTCCGGTTTTTCAAGGATTTTAAAAAGAAGAACAGGAAGCTGATTGCACGCTATAATTTTGTTGGAACGGATAATAGCTCCAATGGTAACCTGCTTTCAACGGATACCAATGCGTTTACTTTGACATCGAATGACAGTTTAAGGTTTGACCAAAAGAAAGAGATCAGAAGTAATTCAATGGCCCATACCGCATATGCAGATTATTTTGAACCACTTGGAAAACGCTTCAAATTGGAGTTTGAATACGAGTTCTATCAAAATAACAATGGTCAGCGTAAAACTACTTTAAATCCGGTTAACGGAGAATATGTGGAAGTAGATACCTTGTTCTCCAATAAATTCAAAACAGACAGACAGCAACACCGTGCAGGAGCATTCCTGATTTATGAAAATGCCAAATTAAGAGTGTCTGTTGGGTCCCGATTCAGAACAATTGCGATCGATAACAGAAATATATTTACCGATTCAATGATCAAGCAGGATCTCAATAACGTATTGCCTCGAATCGTATTCCGATATAAATTCAGTCAAACTACTCGATTGATGATCCAGTATAATACGAATTCAAGCTTGCCTTCTATCGACCAGTTGCAGCCGGTTCTCAATAATACGAACCCGAACTTTATCCAAATCGGTAATTCTGCGTTGAAACCGAACTATACACACAGCATTAACGGTAGTTTCAATACATGGAAAGGGTTAAGCGGGTTTTATATGTATTCCGGATTCAGCTATATGCATATCAAGGATAACTTCAGTACGAATACCATGTTCGGTCCTACCGGAGGTTCCATTTCACAAGCAATCAACGTAAAAAGCTCAGACTTCTTATATTGGTGGGGAGGTGCCGGAATTCCAATGAAAGGGGTGAAGAATTTGAATTTGCAAGTTAATTTGAATGGTAATTTTACATCTTCAAAAAATCAAATTAATTCAATTGATAATGACACCCGTAATACAGGTATTGGAACAGACTTGTCTTTGAACTATAACGGCGACTCATTGAGAACTGAGATTGGTGGTGGTTTTGATTATAACGCTCCATTTAACTCTTTGTCAACGATGTCAAACCAACCGTATTCAACCTACAATTTTAAAGCGGTTGTAGACTGGACGCTTCCTTACCGTTGGTTCTTTAAAACAGATGCAACGTACAATATCAATACGGGAAGAACAAATGGCTATAATGTGAATTACCTGATCTGGAATATGTCAATCCAGCGTTCATTCCTGAAAACAGGGAATTTACTCTTCGGAATTGAAGCTTACGATATCTTGAACCAGAATATCAGTAACTACAGAACGGTTAATAACAACGTGATCGTCGATCAAAACACCACTATTATTCGACGTTACTTCATGGCAAAAATGACGCTTAGATTCAATAACTTTAAAACAACAGAAAAAGATGGGGACGGTTGGTATTAAAACATTCATCCTTTTGGGATTATTACTCTTGGCAGGATCTGTGCAGGCTCAGGGTGGTCAGCTTGTCCGCGAAGGAAAAATCACATACGAGCGAAGAACAAATGTGTGGAAGATTTTTGAGGATGAGCGAATGCGTCAGTTTATCGGTGAGAAGAATAAAATAAAGGTGGAGGAATTCTCTTTGTATTTCAACGATACCTCTTCTTTGTTTTCTTACATTGCTCCGGATCAACCGGATCCTCAAAGTTGGTTGACAATGAAGAACACTGTTTACAATCTTTACCCAAAGTCTCAGCGTTTTGTATACATGGATATGATGGGGAATTCGATGATCGTTGGTGACAGTTTGATCAAGCACACCTGGAAAATCACGGACAAGACACGTAAAATTGCAGGTTATGACTGTACGCGTGTGATTTGGGAGAAAGATGATACAACACGGATTTATGCTTGGTATACAACAGATATTATTGCAACTGTCGGGCCGGAGAATATCCAGGGATTGCCGGGAGCAGTTCTGGGTTTGGCAACAGAAGACGGAAGTATTGTATATTTTGCCAAGAAAGTTGAGATCATTACCCCAACAGCAGAGCAGATTTCACAACCGAAGAAAAAGGGGAAACAATATACGCAAGCAGAATTGATTGCTGATCTGAGGGAAAAGCTAAAAGGCCAACCTTTCGGAGATCAAATAATTACCGGGATGTTCTACTGGTAATCAAAGTACATTAAAAAGAAGGAAGGCATTCGTCAATTGGCGGATGCCTTTTTAGCATATGTATTATTCATATGGTAACCAAGATCTTTCATTTACCCCAAATACGCAAATTATTTGCTAGGCTAATGCTTACGCTGAAGCATAGGTGCACCGCACTCGCTTTGAGTTCCAGTAAGGAACCTTTATTAGTTCTTTAAGTGGAGTAGAGAGGCGACTGGTAAGCGCCTCAAACATCTGCGCATTTGTGGTAGAAATAACAATTGATTGTGATTAATTCACTTTTTATTCAATATCCAGAATAGTCAACTTTGCAAATTTCAAAAGGAGTGTTTTGGCACCTGCATGTGGGAAAAAGATCGTTGCTTTTCGGTCCACGCCACTTCCTTCCAATTTCGTTACTTTCCCTTTTCCAAATCGTTCGTGTTCTACGTTGTAGCCTACTTTGATATCAATATTGGAATCTCCTGAGCCGGCTTTAGAATTCAATTCGGACATGCTTTTTAAGCCTCTTGGAGTTACCTGACCGCCTGTTGGTCCGGACATCCTGTTTAATCCTCCGGTAAATGGTTTGTCAAACCCGCCTCTTCCGGCATTTAACGAGCGGCCACCTCCCTGAGGTGCTCCGTATGCCGTTTCAAAACTCAAATAGTCCGGATCAATCTCTGAAATAAACCGGCTTGGTTCGGAAGTGATGAGGTTTCCCCATTGGAAGCGCGAAGCTGCGTAGGAAATCGTGCAATTCTTTTCGGCTCTTGTAACAGCAACGTAAAACAAGCGTCTTTCTTCTTCCAATTCCGTTCTGGAGTTGATGGAAAGCTGAGAAGGAAACAGGTTTTCTTCGAGACCAACCAGGTAAACATGCTTAAACTCCAATCCTTTACTGGAGTGAATGGTCATTAAACTGATTTTGTTTTTATCTTCCTCCTTTTCGTTATCGGCATCGGTCAAAAGTGCAACATCAATCATGAAGTCGGCTAAGGTTGCAGGATCTTCTTCACCTCTTTGAACCGTAAATTCTTTGATCGCGGCCAATAATTCCTCGATGTTTTGATAACGTTCAACTTCTTCAGGGCCCTTGTCTTTTTCCGAATAAAGCTCTTTTAAAATTCCGGAGCTCTTGGCAATTGTTTGCGCTAATTGATATGCATTCTGAGAATTCAGCTGCGCAGTAAAGCTCTGGATCATAATCACAAATTCAGAGATCTTTTGTTTGGTAGCGCTGGGAATGGAAACCGGGTATTTCCCGAATTCGGAGATCACGTCCCAAATGGCTACATCGTAATGATTGGCCGCAATGATGATGTTTTCCCAGGATGTTTTCCCGATTCCGCGCTTCGGGTAATTGATCACCCGTTTTAAAGCTTCTTCGTCTTTCTGGTTTGCCGTCAGACGGAAATAAGCTAAAATATCCTTGATCTCTTTGCGCTGATAAAACGAAAGGCCTCCGTAAATCTTATACGGAATATTCATTTTTCGCAAAGCTTCCTCAAATGCCCGTGATTGACGATTGGTACGATAAAGAATTGCAAAATCGGTCCAGTCACCACTTTCCTGGTGTTTGACATCAAAGATCTTATTTGCAATAATTTTCCCTTCTTCGTTATCCGTCATGGCGCGGATTACCCGGATCAGGTTCCCTTTGTCGTTATTGGTCCAGACACTTTTCTTTATCTGTTCCTTGTTCTTGGAAATCACACTGTTTGCAGCATCTACAATATTCTGTGTACTGCGGTAATTTTGTTCCAGTTTGTATAAGTTATAGTCCGGATAGTCATTTCTGAAATTCAGGATATTTTGAATATTTGCTCCCCGGAAGGAATAGATACTTTGTGCATCATCACCGACCACACAAATATTCTCATAAACCGCTGCCAGTTTCTTCACAATCAGGTATTGCGCATAATTCGTATCCTGGTACTCATCTACCAAAATGTATTTGAACTTATGCTGATAATAGGAAAGAACATCCGGAAAGTCTCGCAGCAACACATTTGTCTGATACAACAGGTCGTCAAAATCCATTGCTCCGGCCTTGAAACATCGAACAGAATAAGCTTTGTAGATTCGCCCCAGTTCAGGTCGCTGACTTTGCTTGTCTTCATCCATGATTTCCGGATTTTGCAAATAATCATCTGCTGAAAGCAAATTGTTCTTTGCGGCTGAAATACGTCCGTAAATCATACTTGGCTTGTAGATTTTATCATCAAGGTTTAGTTCTTTGACGATATCTTTCAACAAGCTTTTGGTATCCTGGGTATCATAAATCGTGAAATTTTGAGGATAACCCAATCGGTCGGCATTGATTCTGAGAATGCGGGCGAAAACAGAGTGGAAAGTTCCCATCGTAATGTTTTTTGCTTCGCCGGAACCGATAATGGAACCGATTCGCTCAGTCATTTCCTTGGCTGCTTTGTTAGTAAAGGTCAATGCCAGAATATTGAACGGATCAATACCGTGATCGATCATGAAAGCGATCCGCATCGTGAGTACCCTTGTTTTTCCCGATCCTGCACCGGCAATGACCATGGTGGGTCCTTCAAAGTTCTCAACTGCAATGCGTTGACTTTCGTTTAATCCGTCTAAATAATTCATGATTACAAATTTAGAACATTGATGGGTTTAAACTAGAATATCAAGCCTGTAATTTATCCAAAAGATTAATTTTGAGCAAAAATCCTTTGTTGATGAAAAATTTCGTGACAATTTGTCTGGGACTCCTCATTTTTAGCTGTAATTCTCCTTCTCCGGAGAAAGATGTTGCGGGTGAAAAAAATGAAAAGAAGGAAAAAACTCCTGAGGCAAAAGATTTACTCCAGGCATACCAGAAGTATATAAACTCTTTGGATTCTAAAAGCGAAGAGTCAGTTGGTTTGGCTGCCGATAAGTATGCGGTATTGTTTGCACAGGCCAATGAGGAATTGTGTGACAGTGCTTTTGTGCTGTTTGATCACTTGTATGGAGAGGTGGAAAACAAGTTAAATGAAAGGCTCGGAAAGGATGAGTCGCTGGTTGATTTTCCATGCATTAATTATGATAGTTTGGGAAGGGAAATGCCTTTTGACAAACGGTTTGTTGCTTTCAGAAAAAGTATCGAGAAGAACGGTTTCCGGATTGAATGTCCGGAAGGAATGACACAGATTGCTCAAAACAGGTCTTTTTTGAAACCGCGTTTTTATAAGAAGGTATCACCGCTCATGAGGGAGTTTTTGGGAAGTGTCCAAAAAGAACGAGACGAAATTATGAGTTATGACGCCGGAATTGTTATTTCTGCCCAAAGTTACGTGGACCGGTTGGTTTGGTGGGATGAGTTCAATCGCAAACACCCGGATTTCATATTATCTCAAAGAGCAAAGGCGAACCAGATTTTTCTTTTTACCTACTTTCTGACCGGAATGGATAATACGCCGGTAATCGGTTATTCCATCGATGAAAATGGAGAGGGGAAAACGGGAGGATTGGATGATTATTTTGCAAAGGCCTATGCTTATCTGAATAAAAAATACCCGGCTTCACCGCTCAACGGGTTGGTGAGCCCTTACAAGATGGCGATTTTGAAGAATGATGAAGCGAAAAGAGAGCGTTTGATCAAAACATATACCAAGCGCGGACTAATGATCGATTTCGAGAAAGGTTTTGATTGGGATTTATTATAATGACTGGAAGAAATAATATGGTTCGGATTTTCTACATCGCCCTGGCTTTTTGTTCTTCTGTTGCTTTTGCACAGAATTTAGGAGTTCACCCGGTTTCCAATGATTACCAAAAACCGACAGATCCGTTGGTCCTTCAAAAACTGGAGAAGTGGCAGGACCAGAAGTTCGGGATCATTATTCACTGGGGATTGTATGCCGTTCCGGGAATTATTGAATCCTGGTCGATTTGCTCGGAGG
>CBFGPJ010000191.1:0-6251 GCA_965650615.1 uncultured Fluviicola sp.
GTTATTAATTGCAAGATTTAAAATAACAAGGGAATCACATCCGGTTGAATTGGTAAGCCTTGCGACATAAGTACCGCTGGATGTATAGGTCATATTATTAACCGGCCAGGTATAACTGTCACAAGCTGACACATTTTGTGAACTTGATGTTGAAGGACAATCTGTTAATTTCACAAGAAACGCATCTACAGTTCCTCCAAAAGTACTTTGAAATGATCCCGGTGTTGATATTTCATATGGAGTATTGAGTCCCGTGAAACCTGTTAAGTAAACCGTACCTGTCCCAACAGTTGCGCATGCAGTTCCCCAATTAACGGAACCTACATAAGTACCCCATTCGCGAAGTCCGTTAGCATTAAACTTTATTACATATGAACAATAAGCACCTCCTACGAATGCTGTTTGAAAAGCTCCGGGTGTTGCAATCGAATTTCCATTGCTCGAATATGTGCGCCCGGAAACATACACATTACCTGAAGCATCCGTACTGCATCCGGAAGTATATTCAGCAGAATTCCCGCCATAATAAGTTCCCCATTGGCGCACTCCATTTGAATTAAATTTCACCAAAAAACCATCTCCAAGTCCTCCGTAAGTAGTTTGATGTGTTCCGGGAGTAGCTATAATAGGACCTCCTCCGGCAAGAGTTTCTGTCTCTCCCGCAAGATATATATTGCCGGATGCATCAATGGCGCATGAGAAATCACTCACGTCTATCGCCCCACCGCCATAATAAGTTCCCCATTGTCTAACACCATTCGTATTAAATTTCACCAGATAAGCATCAAGAACTCCTCCAAATGTTGCCTGATGCGAACCGGCTGTAGCAATTGCATTATTTGACATCGTACTTCCACTGAGATAGACATTTCCTAAAGCATCCGTCACACAAGCATTCCCAACTTCATTTGCACTCCCTCCGTAATAAGTACCCCACTGACGAATTCCGTTTGAGTTGAACTTTACCAAAAAACCATCCTTATTTCCTCCTGCAAACGTTGTTTGATGAGATCCAGGAGTTGCCACACCAGTTCCTAAAAGCGTATTAGATTCCCCCGAAATATAAATATTTCCGGAATTGTCTACACAACATGCATATCCCATATCGGCTTCCATTCCTCCGTAAGGTCCCCCACTGGCGCGCTCCATTTGAATTGAATTTTACCAAAAACGCATCATAGCTTCCTGCATTTGCTGTTTGGTGTGTGCCTGGAGTGGCCATTACAAAATCTGTATTTGCGGTGTAACCAACGACATATACACTACCAGATAAATCAAAACAACATCCAAATGCTCTTTCAAGACCACTCCCTCCATAAAAAGTATCCCATAACCGCACCCCATCCGGATTGAATTTTGCAAGAAAAACATCTTCCAGACCTCCAAAGACCGTTTGATGCGGACCAATAGTCGACATGACTGTTCCACCATTGTATTCGTCACAATAACCAGTCATGTAGACATTCCCGGCTGCATCAGTAACGCAAGAGTTTCCGTAATCTCCGGCACTTGAACCATAGTAGGTTCCCCAAACGCGTGTAACCGGATCAATAATAAGTTCATAAGCTGCATTGTAATTTTCAATATTAAAACTCAGAACATTCTCATTGACCACCCATTCTGATTTCAATTCTTTACCATTTTGATAGACAACAGGTGCACCTTCTTCAATATTTCCCAAGGAGGTTTTCAAAAGAATTCCCCCATCAGCTTTTTTGCGGATTTCAGCTCCTTCGATCTGCAAGCGAATTGATTTATAATCTCCGCCTGGAGCTATTATAAAATCATATTTCAAATTTCCCGCCTTTTCGTAGTAATGTAAATTAATTCGGTTGTAAATGTTTTCTAACGTAAAACCAGTATAACTTTTAACATTCATTACTCCTTGCGGGCAATTTTCCAAATAATAGTTTGAGAATCCTTCTTTGGCAACATCGTTCTTTTGTGTTAAATTTTGATTAGCTCCCAACCAGTTCACATCCATCCGATAAACTGTCATTCGGTCGATACACTTTTCCTTTTCATGCGTTTTCGGATTTTCTTTTTCCTTATAACTGTCAATTCTATTTAACTGGTATGAAACACCACTTTTTCTAATAACAAGATTCAACCCCTTACTATTTGCACTATAAAGGACGTCTGGTCTAAGACGATAATTTTCGTCATGTATTTGACCCTTGTTCTCCGTAAATTGAATACTTTTTTCCTGCTTTTCGAAATTCCCTTTATTGATCATTTTCATCGGTCCATTCGACAAACAGAAATTAACGCTCATCGTACTAAAAATTATTAGGATTGATCTTAGTTTTTTGTATTTCATTTTTTAGGTTTTGTAAATAGGTTTAATCGATCTAATGAACAGACCATGCTAATTTTGGATCAAAAATAAAACATTATTCTTTTTGTTTTTTGTAACAAAAAAACATACCGTAAAAGAAAATACACGCGACGTATTGATGACTAATTGTTCCATAAAGTGGTGCTTTTCAATCGAACTTTAGGTCTATGTAAAAGACCGATGCATCTTTGAATTTTTCTCCTTCCACATTCAATCCCGGTTCATCAAAATCTTTTCCGCTCCAGAACATCAGGCGCACGCCACGTTTTTGAATACTGTATCCTGCAATTGGGTTTCCATCCAAAAACCAAACCGGATGCGCATGCCAAATCTTGTTTTCAGCCTCGGGGAGCCCGCGACACAGTTCATTTGCCAACAGGTCACAGATTGGAATATATTCATATTGCTGTGAAAGGTTGTATGTTTGGATCTCTTTGTTCATACCGGTCATTTTAGAAATTTATTGATCAAAGAAACCGTTTCCGAAATGCGTTTTTTATCCTGTGGAGTTGTCACTTCACCGATGTACTCACCATGGCCTCCCGGGATAATCACCAATTGCGAATTGGCAATTAATTCCTTCATTTCAGATGCATGTTCGGGTGTTGTTACATCCCGGTCACCAATAATTATCAGAGCCGGCGCCTGAATGGACCTCATTTCTTTTTCTGAAATATCCGGGAACGATTGCATTCTTGCTGCGTCTCTTTCATACATTCGATAAAGTGCGGCCGTATCTCCCGGATTGATCTTCAGAAAAGCATCTTTGTATTGCTGGGGCATTCCTTCAAATGTTGGTTTTTCCATCATATCCCAAAACCAATCAGGAGCTCCGGCCTTTTTGTAAAAGGTAGAACCCACAATGATCTTGTCAGTCATTTCCGGGTGACGGATCGCAAATTGCAAGGTCGTACTCGCTCCATTGCTGAAGCCAAAAATGCTTGCCTTTTCAATTTTCAACTGTTTTAACAGGGCTGCAATATCATCTGCATCCTGCTGAAAGCTCAAAGGCCTGTCAATATCAGCCGTATGCCCATGTGCCTGCATCTCAACGGCAATAACGCGGTGTGTTTTCGCAAAATCATGTAAAACACGTCCGAAAGTTGTTTCTAGTGTCGAACCTCCTCCATGTATTAAAACCAATGGAGTTCCTTTTCCATGAATTTCATAATACAGGTTCAATCCATTGACAGAAGCATATCCGCTTATACTATCCTGATCCATTTGTTTGGTGCTTGTCGTTTGAGTTTTGTTTTCCCTGTTACCGGAATTGCTGCAACTTGTCAGGGAACAGGTTACTATTGCAATTAAAACAGCATTTTTTATCATCTATTTCAAGCTTATTTCAATTCAAGTTTAAATATACAGATTAACACCCCATGAAACAAAAAAGCGACTGTGAAGAATTAAATCTAAAACACGCCTTTCTTAAGCAAATGAACTTACTTCAGAAGCTGAACCAATGTAATGATAACAATTACTTCCAGAATGGATGTATATATTACTTTGTTGTATTTGACTAACCAATGCGGAAGATAGATGTCAAAATTGGCTTTTGAGGAATCGGAATATTTCCTGGCCAATAAGGTCAAAGGACAAAAGAATTTAAACACAAACAGGATTATTCCCTCCAGGACAAAAAGTCCGTACCCGATCCATAACCAATGATCTAGTTTATTTGTAATAGCAGCATAAAGCATATATAAGATCACCACATTGAAAAATAACCAAATAATGGTGTGAACAATTTTAGTAACTGTCAGTTTCATTTGATTTTGCATAACCAATCCGTTAAACTTTTTATTCGGAAACTGCTTGATCTTTGCGACGAATTAATGCAATTGAAAAGGCAATAATCCAGAGCATGAATGCTCCAATATTGAAACGTTCCCAAATCCCGATATGAGGTGTTGGAAGATTGCCCCGAATCCCGGGAGATTCCACGCCAATCAAAATTCCAAATACGATAAAAACAATAAATACCACAGCCGTAAAGACTCGAAAACGCTTACCGAAAGCTACCGCCCCAAATCCCATTAGCAGCATCATGAAAACAACAGTAATCATTGCCCAGATGATGTGCAGCATATCAGTCAGGGTTCCCTGTCCGGCAGCAATTACTTCTCGTTGATGCATGGGAGGCCAATAAAAATTCATGATACTGTAAAGAATGATCAGAATGCCTGTAACACGCAGTGCCCGGCTTTGAACTGCCATTTTAAGCACTCCCCATCCGAAAGCGGCAAACAGCAAAGGATACAGCATACACAACAACACCCAAGTAATTCGGGTTGGTGCACCAATGGCTGACAATTCACTCACTGTGAGGGTAACCGTACTGTATCCGTCGTACAACACCGGAACGAATATATTTATCGCAACATACCAAAGCGAAGAAAGGATTCCGCAAATCAATAAGGCTTTTATGACTTTTGTTGTATGGTATCTCAATACAATTAAGGGTACCAGTAATATCAAGCCCGCCAAAACCGGGAATCCCCACATTATATGGAGCCAATGAAGTTCCTGAATAATTATGATCTCAACAATGAACCAGACAACCAAACCTCCTAATGTAAGACCGGTTAACAACCAATCCGAATTTCTTTTTAGAAAAACTGCAATCCAAGCCGCTAAACCCAGGATTCCCAATCCAAAAAGAATCATACCCGGAAAGAGAAAATCTGAAAACACACCATGCATTATACTAACCGGCATATTCATCAATTTTCCGTCAGGGGCAGCAATAAGAAGCAGCCCCCCGGACAAGCAACCGACCGATTCATATCCAAGAATAATCAGCAGAACAATCCATTGCCAATTAGGGAGGGTAACACTTCTGTATTCCATTCGTTATAACCTGTTTTTGTTGTCATAAGATCAAAATAAAAGAACCGAACTTGCTTCTAAAATGATATTCGTCAATAAGCTATTGATTGTTATCAAAGTTCCTGTTAACTTCCTGGAAAACAAAAAAAGCGACTCATCCGTATCAGTCGGACAAATCGCTTTTCAAATTTAAAATGTAAAATGGATAATTGAAAAGAAGATAAAGCACTGCTTTCGATAAAATCTGCCAAAGCAGATGAATTATAATTCACTTTTCAATTTTAAATTATCCATTCTCAATTACTATTCAGGGGCGGTTAATTTTTTCGTATTCCTGTTCCAATGGCCCGACCGTACTGACTCATTTCCAGTCCCATCGTTCCATCACTTTGAAGTATAAATTTCATCACTCCATCCGTTCCTCCCTGACGAATTGCCTGGAATGTATTCGCAGATGAAGGAAAGAAACGCATGTCCCATTTCAATTTATCGGTATTATAAACTAAATGTCCTTCGAGATAAGAAATGATGTGTATCTGAGTGGAATCTTTCGGGTCAATGTATTCCCCGACAAATTGCCTTATCTCTTCTTCCTTCAGTTCTACTTTTTTAACGTACTCATTGGACGACGGTTTATTGTCCAGGATCTCTTCAATCGTGTTGTACGGGCAGGTCCCATTATTGAAATTGTTCACAATAATAATGGTACGGTCCTTCGCTGAATTGTAATGAATCAAGTTAATGTAGCCATCCCAACTTCCGGTATGACCATAAGAAATGGACTCCTTCCGTTTACGCACGTCAAAACCAAAACCATAAGATACTTCTTTGTCCAGTGAGGTTTTTGAAATTGCCATGACTTCTTCAAATTCTTCCTTCGACAGGATTTTGTTCTTTTTGATGGCATTCATCCATTTGTACAGGTCTTCAACAGTAGAATTAACTTTCGCTGCTCCATAAACACCATCCATATAATACACCATTTTCTGCCCTACCCGCGGATCGTCCTGAGTTGCTTTCTCAAACGATCCCGGAATCCAAACATATCCAATAGCATAGTTGCTTATCTTTTTAGATGCTTCTC